>JAHJOG010000138.1 GCA_018820395.1 Gammaproteobacteria bacterium
ATATCTGCTGCCGCTGATCCAGGGCGAGGACTATCCGGACTACCGCGACGGCATGCCCGTCTACGTGACGCTTCAGAACCGCTCGGTGCCGCGGAAGCTGCCCGCCTTCGAGGTCGCCTAGGTGAGTGCACCGGCGACCGATGCCGCGCGCTGTCCCGTGTGCGGCAGCGACAACCGATGCGCGATGGAGGCGGCTCGTCGTGGTGGCGCCGAAGCCTCGGCCTGCTGGTGCCAGAGCGTCGAATTCGCGCCCGGCGCGCTGGACGAGCCGGGTGCGGTGTCGCGCCGGGGCGCCTGCCTGTGCCGGCGATGCGCCACCCGTCAGGTCGCCTCTGGATCCGCCTGGCCGGGCGCCGACGCCGACTGACTTGGCGCCGGGGACGGATCGCCCTGAGCCGCCTCCTGCGTGAGTGCGCCGCTCGCTGCTTCCACATCGCCGCCCTCGCGCTGCTCGCGAATCACTTCATGGATGAACTGCAGCTTGCCGACCGCCGCATGGGGTAGCACGAAGGGGTAGTAGTCCGGCTGACCCATGCTGCGCGACAGCTCGTTGAGCACGTTGGTGAGGCGCACCCAGCCGTTGAGAAATTCCAGGAAGTCCTCGGCCTTGTCGCGCTCGGGCTGCCAGAGGTCCGACAGTTCGAACAGGTCGCCCACGATCTCGACGTTCTGCGCATCCACGCCGAAGCTGCGGGCCGTGTCGGCCATGTCGGCCATGTGAAGGTACTGCGCCCAGGTCTCGGCCCAGTCTTCCCAGGGGTGGGAACTCGCGTAGCCGGTGACGAAGCGGCTGGCCCAGTCGGGCGGCGGGCCGTTGTCGTAGTGCTGGCGCAGCGCCGACGCGTAGTCGGCTCTCTCGTCGCCGAACAGTTCTCGAAAGCTGTCGAGCCAGGGCGTGGGCTGCACCAGGATGTCCCAGTAGTAGTGGCCGATCTCGTGCCGGAAATGCCCGACGAGCGTTCGGTACGGCTCGCGCATCTCGGCGCGAATGCGTTCGCGCACTGCGTCGTCGGCTTCTTCGGCGTTGAGCGTGATCAGCCCGGTCTCGTGGCCGGTCATGACATGCGGGCCGCCGGGCATGTTGCTGAGGAAATCGAAGGCGAGTCCGCGCGCGGGATCGCTTTGACGCGTGACGATGGGCAGCCCCAACACCAGCAGTTGCGACAGCAGTCGACGCTTGGCCAACTCCAGACTGCGCCACCGGTCGGCATTGCCTTCTACCGACAGGTCGGGCAGGGTCCGAGTGACGCTGCATGAGAGGCACAGGCCGGGCAGCAGGTTGTCGGTGTTGAACGACGGATCGTCACTCTGGCGCGGCGCCGGCACCATCCAGTTGCAGGCGGCCGGGGTCATGAGGTTGGCGCAGCGGTAGTAGGTCCTGCCACCCTCGTCGCCGAACACAGTGAAGGTCTCTGGTGGCTCGCTGGCGACGCCATCTGCGACATCGGTTCCATTCGCTCCATCGGCACTCTCGGCGACCTCTGCGTCCACGAGCGAAAGAGGTACGACGCCGAAGCGGTCGACCACGTACCCCAGCGGCGTGCGGCACGCGAGGCACTGGCTGTTGCGCAAAAAGACGGGCCGGCCGCACTGGCACTGGTAGGCGCGGCTGACGGTGGGTGGGCGAGCTCGATCGTCGGCGCGGGCGCCTCGCCGCTCGGGTTCGCGTTCGATGCCACGGGGTCGACCGACACGGGGCGACGTCCCTCGGTCTGGAGTTCGGTGATGGCTTGTTGCTGGAGATCGGCTGGCATGAGAAGTCGTGGTCTTGTTCGCGTCGTCGGCGCCGGCACGGCTCTTGTTCTGTCGCAAGCTGGCGATTGTGTCCGGCTTCTGCCACGCCGTCGCCCCGCGCAAAGGCCGATATGCTTGTAGGACGGCCGCACGGGCCGCGCGCGACCTCATGAATCCCATCCCCGCATCCCCTCTTCGCACCCTCTACGGGGAGCGCTATCGCTGGTATCTGCTGCTGTCGGTGATGGTCGGCGTGATGGCTTCGATCATGTCGTCGACCATCGTGAACGTGGCCATTCCGGGGATGAGCCACCACTTCGAGCTCGGACAGTCGCGCGCGCAGTGGGTGAGTTCGGGCTTCATGGTGGCCATGACGGTGTCGATGCTCACCACGCCGTGGCTGCTGTCGCGTTACGGCTATCGCGCGACTTACGTGGGCACGATGGTGCTGCTGCTCGCAGGCGGCGTCACAGGCGGGCTGGCCAGCAGCTTTTCGCTGGTGCTGATCGCGCGGGTCGCGGAGGGGTTGGCCGCGGGCGTGGTGCAGCCGATCCCCGCCATCATCATCCTGCGCGCCTTCGAGCCGCACGAGCAGGGGCGCGCAACGGGCATCTTCGGCATGGGCGTGGTGCTGGCGCCGGCCATCGGGCCGAGCATCGGCGGGGTGCTGGTCGACCTCTTCGGCTGGCGCTCGATCTTCTTCATGGTGGTGCCTTTCTGCGTGGTGTCGATCTGGCTGGCCTACAAGTTCCTGCCGGTCACTGGCCCTGGCGGCGTGGCCGCGTCGGCCACCGACCGGCTCGACTGGCGCGGGCTGGCGCTCGGCACCGTCGGCACGCTGTGCCTGCTGAACGGGCTGGTGGAATTGCGCGAAACCTCGGTGCTGCCTGCTGTGGCGCTGCTCGCGGGCGCCGCGCTGGCCTTCGTCAGCTTCGTGTTCTGGCAGCGGCGGCTGAGCGCGGCGGGGGGAGTGCCGCTCATGAACCTGGCGCTCTTCCAATACCGGCAGTTCGCCATGGGAAGCATCGTGGCGTTCATCTACGGCACTGCGCTGTTCGGCTCGACCTATCTGCTGCCGGTGTACATGCAGGTGGCGCTCAACCTGTCGCCCTCGCTGGTGGGGACGATCCTGCTGCCGGCCGGCATCGTGCTGGCGATTGCGATCGCAGGCGTGGGCCGTCTCGCCGACCGCCAGCCGACCTGGATGCTGGTGTGCACGGGCCTGTTCCTGCTGGCGCTGTCGTTCGCGCTGATGATCGTGTTGGACACGACGAGCGCCCTGTGGCTCCTGGTGGCGTTCGCGATCATCGGGCGCATCGGGCTCGGCTTCATCCTGCCTTCGCTCAACCTGGGCTCGATGCGCCCGCTCGCCAAGCCGCTGATCCCGCAAGGCGCCAGCGCGATCAACTTCCTGCGCATGCTGGGCGGCGCCGCCGGGGTGAGCCTGTGCGCCGTGGTCCTCGAATGGCGGTTGGCCGCGCACGGCGACTCGTTGCTCAATCCGCTGACCAGCGCAGCGCGGCTCGCCGCTTTCAACGAGGTGTTTGTCATGCTGGCCGTTCTCTGTGCCCTGGCCATGTGCGCCGCGTGGCAGCTGAAAGAGTGAGTTTCCGACGCGCCACCGGGCGAAAGACCTACTTCTTCAAAGAGGACCGAATCCACCCTTTGCATGGTGCCCTGTTCCGATGCGCAGCGGTATAAATGAATGCCTGAGTATTCATTTCTTAAAGACTCCCTCAGGGATTTCACGGGGGTTCACCATGCACATCGAAGAAGCACCGGCAACCGCGCCGAAGACATTCAGCGTGGGGATCGATGACCCGGCGAAGTTTTCCACCCATCGGATCCAGGCGTTGCGCCACAACTTTCACGAGCACCCGCTTTTCCAGGTCGACGAACTCGCCCGGCTCGCAGAAGAACTGGTGCCGCACCGGCAATGCCGCTTCGTCCGGCCGGGGATTTCGCAAGACTCGGCATTCGCGCACGACAGCCAGCATCCGGACGGTCGTTCCATCGACGAAGTGTTTCGGCGCATCGAAGAGCCCGGGTCCTGGGTGGCGCTCTACAACGTCGAGGTCGTTCCTCGCTATGCCGATCTGCTGGCCGACATCGTCGGAACATTCCGACCGCTGGTCGAGCGCGAGCAGCCGGGCATCTTCAGTCAACGGCTTCATCTTCATTTCGGCGCCGCCGTCCGTCACGCCGTTCCACATCGACCGCGAGAACAATTGCTGGCTGCAGCTGCACGGCCGCAAGACGATGAATGTCTGGGAGAACACCGACCGCGCGGTGGTGCCGGCCGACGCCGTGGAAGATTTCATCGTCACGCACTCGCAACGCGGCGTGCGCTTCAAGGAAGAGTTCCGTCCGCGCAGCCACCAGTTCGAGACGCGAGCGGGCGACGCCGTCTACTTCCCCAGCACGTCGCCGCACATGACGAGTTCGGGCGCAGGCTGGACGACGCCCGGGGATGGCGTGTCGATTTCCATCGGCGTCACCTTCTACACCACGGTCACGCGCAAGGTGGCGCGGGTGCACCAGTTCAACAGGCTCATGCGCAAGCTCGGTCTGACGCCCACCTACCCTGGCCAATCGAAGGCCCTCGACACGATCAAGGCGCCGCTCGGCGCCCTGATCGGGGCCGGGCGATCGATGCTGTCGAAGGCCATCGCTCCCTTGCGCCACCTCAGGATGGCCGTCAGGACACCGCCCGGTTCCTATTGAGTCCCTACCGGCCCTTGCTCGCGTCAGGGTCTGCTGCGCTGCGGTCTAATGCGGTGCATGTGCCAGCTCCTGGGAATGAACTGCAACACGCCGACCGACGTGACCTTCAGCTTCACCGGCTTCGCTCAGCGCGGCGGGCGCACCGACCATCACGCCGACGGCTGGGGCATCGCCTTCTTCGAAGATCGCGGCCTGCGGCATTTCGTCGATCACCAACCGGCCTGCGATTCGCCGGTGGCCGATCTGATCCGCCGCTACCCGATCAAGAGCCGGAACGTCATCGCGCACATCCGCAAAGCCACGCAGGGCGAGATCAACCTGCAGAACTGCCATCCGTTCGTGCGCGAGCTGTGGGGACGCTACTGGGTCTTTGCGCACAACGGCGACCTGAAGGACTTCAGGCCGCGCCTGCACGGCAACTTCCAGCCGGTGGGCAACACCGACAGCGAACACGCCTTCTGCTGGATCATGCAGGAGCTGGCCAAGTCGCATGCAGCCGTGCCGAGCGTCGAAGAATTGACCCTGACGCTCGCGGAGCTAGCCCCGCGCGCGGCACACCACGGCACCTTCAATTTCATGCTGTCCAACGGGCAGGCGCTGTGGGCCCATGCGTCGACCCACCTGTGCTACGTCGAGCGCAAGCACCCGTTCGTCACGGCCGAGCTGTCGGACGAAGACCTGAGCGTCGACTTCGCGCAGCACACCACGCCGAACGACCGCGTGGCAGTGGTGGTCACCACGCCGCTCACGACCAACGAGACCTGGACGCCGTTCACGTCGAACGAGTTGGCGGTGTTCGTCGACGGTCGACGCGTTTGAACGGGCTCGGTCGACCTTCGGCAACGCCGAAGGGCCGGACCCGTACCGACAAGCGCGATCAGGCGCCGCGGACTTCCGCCTCCAGCGCGTCGATGAACATCGCCGGCACGTCGAAGCCGGTCTGCTCGGAGATTTCCTGAAAGCAGGTCGGGCTGGTCACGTTGATCTCGGTGAGCGAGCCGCCGATCACGTCGAGGCCGATCAGCAGCAGGCCGCGTGCGTTCAACACCGGGCCGATCGCCTCGGCGATCCGCCGGTCCTGCACCCTTCGATAGAACAGATAGCCGCTGACGGCGCCCCCCGCGAGCAGCACCAGGGCGACGGTGATCCAGAGCCAGCGATGTCGCCTGCGAGGCAGGTCGGCGAGCAATTGCGTTCCTCGCGCCCCTGCGGGGCGCTGCGGGATGGAGCTG
>JAHJOG010000139.1 GCA_018820395.1 Gammaproteobacteria bacterium
AGAAGTTGGGTCTGCTGCGCCACGGCCTCGAGCTCGACGGCCAGGCGCTTCAGCCGGCGCAGGTCGAATGGCAGAACCCCGAGCAACTGCGCTTCGTGCTGACCGAGGGCAAGAAGCGGCAGATCCGCCGCATGTGCGAGTTGGTCGGCCTCAAGGTGGTCGGGCTCAAGCGCATCCGCATCGGGCGTGTGGTGCTCGGCAATCTCCCCGTGGGACAGTGGCGCTACCTGGGAGCGAACGAGCGCTTCTGAAGCTCTGTTCCGAAGCGCGGGCTGTGGTCAGAGCCCGTGAACGACGAACAGTCCGCGCGAAGACCTCGGGACTCTCAACGTCGCCTCGCCCACTCTGCTGAACGCGTGCTCGTGGCCATTGATGACGATCGAGCGCATGTTGGTCCAGACGCGGTATTCCAGCCCCTCCTTCTGTGGCACGACCTGAAGCACCCGAAACACGGGTGGCACCACCACGGTGAACGACAGGTGGCTGCTCGCGCTTTGCGCGCTTTGCGCGGATCCGGTGATGCAAGCCAGCGGCATCAGGACGAGCGCGATCAGTGAATCCCTGAAGCGGCGCCAGCGCGCGCTGCGAACAGGGGGAGGTCGACTTGCCGACATGAGGCCCTCACCGAGAACAGAAGAATGGGTGGCATCGCAGCGATGCCTCACCCTTGACTTCGGCCGTCCCGGCGAAAAATTGAGGGCTTGCCGGTCAGCGTTCCTTCTGAACCGGGAAATCCGCCACGGATGTGTCGCGCACCGACACGACCACGCGCCGTGAGGGCGATCCCGGGCTGCTCCATGGCAGCGGCAGGCCGTCCTGTTGCAGTTCGAGCTCGTGGGCGCCCGCCGCGACCGACGTGAAGCTGTAGAAGCCCTGCGCGTCGGTGCGCGCCACGTAGCGCCCGTCGAGCAATACCGTCACGCCCCGCACGCCACCCTCGCTGGCGTCGCGGCGGTCGTTGCGGTCCTCGTCGAAGTACACGTGGCCTTCGAGTCGTCCGGCGCCGGAGCCGGGTGCGCCGCCGATCGGTGCGGTGGCCACGCCGGCTCGGTCTTCGTACCGCAAGGCAAGCATGAAGGTGCGGCTGGACGGGACCTGAAGCACCGGCGGCAGCGTGGACGCCGTGAGCGCGGAGACGACGGCCGGGTTGAGCGTTTCCTGACCGCGCGCCGCGGTGTACTGCGCGATGAACGACCAGCCGAGGCCGAGCGGCCAGCTCAATCTGGCGTTGGCGCTGAGAAAGCGGGCGGCATTCCCCGAGATGCCGTTGCTTCCCCGGACGCTCAGGTCGAGGCGCGCGCCCGCACCGATGGGGCTGGTGCCGAGCACGCCCCAGTGCACCGACCGCGCCTCGACGCCCGACTGGTCGGATCGTTCGAGCGCCAGTGAGGTCGACAACGCCTGGGTCTCACTGACTTTCCAGGAATGGTCGACGCCGGTGCGCAGCACGCGCAGGTCGACCCCGTGCGCCGCGTCGGTGCGCCACTGCGTGTAGCCCCAGTCGGAACGATGCTCCCACGTCAGCTGGGCCGATTGCGCGGCGTAGGTGCCGGTTCGAGCGGCCAGAGTGCCGGAGAGCGAATCGCGCGAATCGAACCGGTAGCGACCGAAGAGGCTGCCGTAGACCGAGCGCCGCGGCGCTCCGCTGACGCTGTCGCTCACTTCCACTTGCGTGCCGAGCTGCCATTGGCGCGCTGAGATGTCGCCCCGCCACGAGGCACCGCGCAGGTCGTTCGGCAGGTTGTCGCCGCCCCAGCGCAGCGATGGATCGAAGTGGAAGACCGAAGCGGTCTGCTGCATGAGTTCGGTGCGCCAGGTGGCATCGACCCAGGCGCCGGTGGCGGCGTCGCGGGGCGCGAGCGAATAGGCGTCCGATGGCCGTCCCGCGCTGTGCGCCACGTTGGCCTGGATGCGAAGGCCGCCGATCTTCTCTCCGACGCCGCCGAAGCCGGTCCCGAGCGTGTCCGCCCAGGGTGCGAGCCCCTGCCAGGACAGCGCGGTCCACACCGATCGCGTGTCGCGCGCGAATCCCGGCACCCCGTTGGTGTTGACGTTTCGCGCTTCGAGCATCTGGACGGCCGCATCCATGCGTCCCAGCGCCAACGGCGACGGGTCGCCGCTCAGTTGCGTCTGCCCGCCGACACTGGCGGCGGTTCCCTGGCCGGTAGAAAAGCCCTGAAATGAGATGCCGTCGAAATAGCCGAGGCGTCCGGCGGAGGCATTGAGACTGGTCCTGCCGGGCTGCTCCAGCGTTGCGGACGCGCCTTCGATCGGCGCGCTCGGCAGGAAGACCCGGCCGACCCCACGCGCCAGCGGCGTGCTCGCCATGTTGATGTTGCCGATCGCGTTGCTGCCGAACCACCCGCCGTCGAAAGGCATTCCGCGCTGGTCGATGCGCCAGGTGCTGCCGCTACGCAAGCTGTAGGGCACGATGGCATAGGGTGTCCCCGTGCTGCCGATCAGGCCGATGCCGCTGACGGACACCGGGTTGCGGTTGAGATTGACGTTGGCCGAAAAGCTGCCGTAGGCGGGGGTGTCGAGGTAGCCGGAAAAAAGCAGCGACTGGCTGCGCGTGTTCTGCGGCCCGTTTCTTTGCTCTGTGGATTGGGCCTCGATGCTCCAGCCGCGTGGCCAGCCCGTGGCGCTCTCTTGAAGCTCCTGAGGGGTCTCGGCTTGCGGGCTGTCATCGAGCACGCGGTCCACGTAGGCTGGTGAAGTCTGCGACCAGGCAGAGCCTGCGGCCAGCGTCGCGCCCGCCCAACACACGCCGAGGGCGCTGCCTGCCAGCCGATGCCTCATGGGCCGATCCGCCGGTCGATCTTCAGGGAGCCGCTCCGGCCCCACTCGAGCGTGCCGGCCACGGTGAGCGGGAACTGCACCGCGACCGGTGTCTCCGCGTCGCCGGGCCGGGTTGCCACGAGCGCAATGTCGCGCGTCTCGCCCGGCATGATCGGCGTGGTGCTCGCCTGGACTTCCAGCGACGTACCGGTGGCGTCCTTGCCCGACAGGAAGCCCGCCAACCGTCCATGCGCATTGCCGGTGTTGCGGACTTGCAGCAGCGGCGTGGCCTTGCCGTCGACCTGTTTGACGGTGGTGCCCATGAGCTCCAGCGCGGGCGCGACATCGCCCACGGCGACGTAGACGATGACGCCGATGCGAGCGCCCAGCGCGATCGGCACGCCCGGCGCCTCGGCCGGCTGGGCGCCTTCGATCATGATGGCGAAGCGGCATTCGGTGGGCGGCGTGCCCGCGGGCGCCTGCACCTCGAAGCGATAGCGGTAAGGGCGGCCTGGCGTGACCGTGACTTCGCGGCGCTCGATGGCGACCCAGGGGCGGCAGCTGCCGGACAGCAACTCGTCGCTGAAATCGATTGAACCGTCGGGCCGGAAGATCCAGTCGGCCGTCTTGAACCGGTAGCCGTTCGGCTGGGCTCCGCGATGCGTCAGTTCGAGCACCTCGCGCACGAGTTCGCCCGGCTTGACCGAGAGTTCGAATCGAGGCGGCGAAACAGCCAGCGAGAACTGTGCGAGCGCGCCGGTGCTCGGCAACAGGGCCGCCGCAAGGGCCCAGGCGCATGGGGCCGCTGCGCCCCGGAGACGTCGACTCGTCGCGGTCCGCATCAAGGAGACACCTCGATCTCGAAGAAGAACTGCAGGGCCTGCGGGCGCTCCAGCATCCGACCATCCGCGCTGAGTTCGAGCGCGATGCTTTCTTGCAGGAAGGCCTCGCGCACGGTGCCTTCGAAGACGAGCGAGCGGCTTCCGCTGCGGAGCTGCCCGGGAAGCAGCCGTCCCTGCGTGCGCCATGTGGCCGTCAACTGTTCGCCCTCGGTGGGCGCCAGCGCCATGTAGATCCTCGCCGGGCGGTTCAGCCATGGCGACAGGTTGAGCCGCAGTGCGACGTTCACGCGTCCTTCGACGGTGTTGTCACCCGCACGGCCGGGCACGAGCTGCCGCCAGCGCATGGGCGTGATCGCCTGCCCGACGACCGTTCCCGTGTCATCGACGCGAAAGGTCGCTGCGGCCGCCGCCGACGACAGCACCAGCGCCAGGACGAGCGCGACCATGCCGAGGCGGGGGACGGTCTTCATGGCGCCGAGAGCGTGTAAGTTGCCCGCCCGGTGAACGTGCCGCCTGGAACGAGCTGGGTGTTGAGGTAGCGGAAAGCGAGGCAGCTCTCGAACCAAAAGTTCTGCCCCACCGAGAGCAAGGTCTGCGTACCGCCCGTGAATGCGCCGCTGGGGATGGTGCCGGTCGGGTCGCCGTTGCCGGACGAGGTCCACGCGATGCGGTTGAACGGGATGGTGTCGCCGGCTGCGTTCGTCAGGTTGGTCGTCGTCGTGACCGTGAGGGATGACGCCGCGCCCGTCCCCGGCGTTCGGTAGAACCCGCCGACATACACCTGCCCCGTCGTGGCGGGCGAATTGCAGAACTGAAAGCCATCGAACGCGCTGGCCGTGACGGTGCTGTTCGTGGTCATCGGCTGCGCCGTGCCGTTGCCGAGAGCGGCGACCGGCACGCTGACCGACGCGGAATTGACGATCGTGTTGTTGCCGGGCGTGCCGCCCGAATTGAAGTTGCCGCCGGTCATTCTGCCGACCCCGACCTGCAGATACACCGCGCGCGTTCCGGGGGAAATGGGAGTCGTGAACGCCTGCGCCGACGGCAGCACCAGGCTGCCGGTCGTCACGATGAGCCAGACGCAGGCATCGAGCCGCCGGCGTCGCGCGGACAGGGCGAACAGGACGTTCTCCTGCAGGTATCAGGGGGCCGTGGCTGTGTAGGTCACCCGTGCGTTGTTGGCCGTCGCGCCCGCGCCACCGTAGGTTCCGGCAGGCAGCGTCGCGGTGTTGGCATAGGCGAAGGTCCAACTGGCTTCGCGTCGCACGAGTCCTGCGGTGGCGGTGAGCGTCGTAGGAGCGGCCGATGTGCCACCGCCCGCCGCATTGTTGAAAGTCGGATGCGCGATGGCGGCATTCGTGAAGCCTGGTGTGGTCGCTGCGAGGGCGCCGGTCGTGACGGCAATGTCGGTCCAGGGAATCGTCGGATTGCCCACGACGCCGCTGCTCAGTTGCCCCGTGGTGGCGTTGGTCAGCGTGACCGTCCCGCTGTTGCCGAGAACGCGGACCGTGACGCCGCCGCCCGCGAGGTCGCCGCCGGTGCCCGCCACTGCGGTGCCGTTGCCCACGTTGCCTGCCGGGACGGCAAAGGTGAGGTTGTTGATGGTGGCGTTGTTGGCGTAGCTCGTTCCGGCGCCAACCTGAAGGAACAACACCTTCGGGATCGTGACGGTGAAGTCGAGCCGCGCGCTTGCACTCAGGGCGCCCGCACCGACCACGAAATTCGACTCTGCCTGGGCGGCAAGAGGGGAAATGGCCGCAATAACGGCGATCAGGGCAAGCTTCTTCATGGAGAACTCCTGGAGGAAAAGCGAAATGGCTGGTTCGGAATGTAGGCGAAGGACTACAAGATAATGAGTGATTAAGTTCTCATTTCTGTAAAAATCCGCCACGGTGTTGACAGATAAGTCAGTAACCGTTTGTTATCTGGCAGATTCTCGCAACAGGCGATGGCGTTGCCATCGTGCGGTTGCATGAGGACTTCAGCGCCGGCGCCGCAGACGCCCACTCTTGTAAATTCAGCGATCCGCCCAACGTGGCGAGTTGTTTTCGCTCTGATGTCATGACCACTTCCAAAACCAAACTCCCGTTCCAGGCCGAAGTCGCCCAGCTGCTTCACCTCGTCACGCACTCCCTCTATTCCAACAAGGAGATCTTTCTTCGCGAGCTGATTTCCAATGCGTCCGATGCGTGCGACAAGCTTCGCTTCGAAGCCATCGACCAGCCGGCCCTGTTCGAAGACCAACCCGCTCTCGAAGTGAAGGTGTCCTTCGACAAGGCCGCCAAGACGCTCACCATCACCGATTCGGGCATCGGCCTGAGCCAGCAGGAAGCGATCGACAACCTGGGCACCATCGCCAAGAGCGGCACTCGCGAGTTCATGAGCAAGCTGTCGGGCGACCAGAAGGCCGACGCGCAACTGATCGGCCAGTTCGGCGTGGGCTTCTACTCGGGCTTCATCGTGGCGGACCGGATCACGGTCGAATCGCGCCGTGCGGGCCTGCCGGCCGACCAGGGCGTGCGCTGGGTCAGCAGCGGAGCCGGCGATTTCGAGGTCGACACCATCACCCGCGAGGCCCGCGGCACCAGCGTCACTTTGCACTTGCGCGACGATGCGGACGACTACCTGAACGCCTGGAAGCTCAAGTCGGTCATCGGCAAGTATTCCGATCACATCTCTCTGCCCATCCTCATGGAGAAGGAAGAGTGGAAGGAAGGCGAGGACAACAAGGGCGGCGAGATGGTCAAGACCGGCGAGTGGGAGCCGGTCAATCAGGCCAACGCGCTCTGGACCCGCCCTAAGAAGGACATCACCGAAGAGCAGTACATCGAGTTCTACAAGAACATCAGCCACGACTACGAGGCGCCGCTCGCCTGGAGCCACAACCGTGTCGAGGGCAACACCGAATACACGCAGCTGCTCTACATCCCGTCCAAGGCGCCGATGGACCTCTGGAATCGCGACAAGGGCGCGGGCGTGCGGCTCTACGTCAAGCGCGTCTTCATCATGGACGACGCCGAAGCGCTGCTGCCGAACTACCTGCGCTTCGTGAAGGGCGTGATCGATTCGTCCGACCTGCCGCTCAACGTCAGTCGCGAACTGCTGCAGGAAAGCCGCGACGTGAAGGCGATCCGCGACGGCGGCACCAAGCGTGTGCTCGGCATGCTCGAAGACCTGGCCAAGAAGCAGGCGCCGACCGGTGCCACCGCCGAAGGCGGCAGCGGTGCCAAGATCGACGTGGGCTCCGGCGAATCGGTGCCTGCACCCGAGCCGACCGAAGGCGCGACCGATGTGACCGACGTGGTCGACAAGAATGCCCAGGAGGTGTCGCCCGCCGCCGAATCAGCCGCGGAATTCGCCGAGGCGTCCGACAAGTACGCCCGCTTCTACGCTGAATTCGGCGCCGCGCTGAAAGAAGGCCTGGGCGAAGACCACGCCAACCGAGACCGCATCGCCAAGCTGCTGCGTTTTGCGTCTAGCACCAACGACACGGTGAGCGTGAGCTTTGCCGACTACAAGTCGCGCATGAAGGAAGGGCAGGACGCGATCTACTACATCACCGCGGACTCCCTGCTCGCCGCGAAGAACAGCCCGCAGCTCGAGATCTTCAAGAAGAAGGGCATCGAGGTCCTGCTCATGACCGACCGTGTGGACGAGTGGGCGCTCAACTTCCTCACCGAATTCGAAGGCACGCCGCTTCAGAGCGTGGCCAAGGGCGCGGTCGACCTCGGCAAGCTGCAGGACGAGGACGAAAAGAAAGCCGCCGAAGAAGCTGCGGAATCCTTCAAGCCCCTGCTGGAGCGCCTGAAGGAGGCGCTCAAGGACAAGGCCGAAGACGTGCGCGTCACCACCCGGCTCGTCGATTCGCCGGCCTGCCTGGTGGTGCAGGACGGTGGGATGAGCACGCAGCTGGCCCGCATGCTCAAGCAAGCCGGCCAGCCCGCGCCGGATCTGAAGCCCGTGCTCGAAGTCAATGCCGAACACCCGCTCGTCCGCAAGCTCGAAGGCGCCGAGCACTTCGACGACCTCGCCCACATCCTGTTCGACCAGGCGCTGCTGGCCGAAGGCGGACTGCCAGCCGACCCGGCGGCCTACGTGCGCAGGGTGAACGCGCTCTTGGTCTGATCGTCTGCCGCGAGCGTCGGGGGCGGCGCGGTCGATTCGCGAACCACCAGCGAGGCATCGACCTCGTGGTGGAGCGCGCCGGTGCGCCCGGCCAGCAGGTTGACCAGGTACGCCCCGGCGCGGCTCCAGACCTCGTCGGTCGGCAGATGCATCGTGGTCAGGCTGGGCCGCAGGTGGCGGCTCCATTCCAGGTCGTCGAAGCCCATCACTGACATGTCGTTGGGCACGTGCAGGCCGTGGCGCTCCACCTCGAGCATGACGCCATAGGCGAGCACGTCGTTGCCGCAGATCACCGCGGTCGGGCGGTTCGGCTGCGCCAGCAACGAGCGGGCGGCCTGCCGTGCGTCGTCCAGCTTGTATTGAACCTCGTAGAACCAGTGCGCCGGTAGTTCGAGGCCGCGCGCGGCCAACGCCTTGCGCACACCCGCAACGCGCGCCGATGCCCGGTCGTTGTGGGCCGACATGGCCGCCACCATCGCGATGCGGGTGTGTCCCAGCTCCAGCAGATAGTGCGCGGCACGCACCGCGGCGCCTTCGTTGTCGGCGCCGATGGACGCGTAGGGCTTGTCGGGCTGGTACACGCCGACGTTGACGAAGGGCATGCGCTGGCTGGCAAGCAGGCGGCGCAGGCCCTCGGTGTGGACGTCGCCGCGCAGGATCAGGCCGTCGATGCCGCGGCTCACCATGTTCTGCGCCTGCCGATGCTCGACCTCCGGGTCGTAGCCACTCGTGGCCAGCAGCAGCAGGTAGCCCTGCAGCGACAGGTACTGCTGCAATGCCTCGATGCCTCGCGCGAACATGGCGTTGTCGACCGTCGGCACGATCGCGCCGATGGTCCGCGTGCGGCGCGACGACAGCGCTCGCGCGGCCGCATCCGGGATGTAGCCGAGTGCCGCGATCGCGGATTCGACCCGCAGCCGCAGTGCCGGGCTCACCGATTCGGGACTGTTGAGGGCGCGAGAAATCGACGCCGTGGAGACGCCGGCCTCTTTGGCGACGTCCCGGATTCCCACTGATTTGGCCTTCATGATGAAACAGTTTACATGAAACTGGTACATGGCTATATCAGCTAAATCTCAGGGCAATCACCTATGAAAAACACTGCTCGTCACCGTTTTCCATGTTGACTTCGACGAGCTCGAAACTCACAATTTTGGAAACGGTTACATCAATCCGACAAGGAGACTGAGACATGGCATTCACAACCCGACCCAGCGCATTGGCGCTCGCTTTCGCGGTGCTCGGCTGGAGCTCGCACGCCGCCTGGGCGCAGGAGTTCGACTGGAAGAAGCACCAGGGCACCACCATCACCTTCCTCGCCAACAACAACCCGGTGGCCAACGCCCTGCTCAAGCACAAGGCCGACTTCGAAAAACAGACCGGCATCACGCTCAAGGTCGACACCTACCAGGAGCAGCAGATGCGGCAGCGCCTGGTGACGGTGATGAATTCGCGCAGCGACGAGGTCGACCTGTTCATGTCGCTGCCTTCGCGCGAAGGCCTGCAGTTCGCCAAGGCCGGCTGGTATGCCGACCTCACCGATTTCGTGAAGACCTCGTCTGCCAAGGACTACGACTTCGGCGACCTGAGCCCCGGCCTGGTCAAGGACGCGAGCTACAACGGCCGGCTGATGGGCGTGCCGCTCAACATCGAAGGCCCGGTGCTTTACTACCGCAAGGATCTGTTCGAAAAGTGCGGCGTGGCCCTGCCGTCCAAGCTGACCGAACTCGAAGGCGTGGCCGCCAAGCTCAAGTCCTGCGACGCGGGCGTGACGCCCTTCGTCTCGCGCGGCCTGAAGCCTGCGCTGCCCTTCACCTTCAGCGTGTTCCTGCACAACATGGGCGGCGACTACATGAAGGACGGCAAGTCGCAACTCTGCAGCAAGGATGGCCAGGCCGCGCTCGGCCTCTACGCCAAGCTGCTCAAGGACTACGGCCCGCCGGGCGTCGTCAACTACAGCTTCTATCAAATCTCCAGCCTCTATCGCGAGGGCAAGGCGGCGATGGCTTTCGAGTCGTCCAACGAGTTGAGCAGCGTGATGCAAGGCGGTGCCCGGCTCAAAGACACCGGCATCGCTGTGCTGCCGCCCGGCCCGAGCGGGACGTCCAAGCCGACCGTCATCGGCTGGACCATGGCCGTGTCGGCGCACAGCAAGAAGAAGGACGCCGCGTGGTACTTCGTGCAGTGGGCCACCAGCAAGCCGGTGCAGGAAAAGCTCGCGCTCGACGGCATCGCGCCACCGCGCGCGGCCGTGGCCAACGGCGCCGACTACAAGGCCTGGATGGACGAGCAGCCGGTGCGCAAGGAATGGGTCGCCACGATCAACCAGCTCGGCAAGACCGGCATTTCCGAAGTGGGCTACCCGATCGTCGCCAACCCGGCCTCGCGCGAGTTCGTCGGCCAGGCGGTGAGCGAACTCCTGCTCGGCCAGAAGAGCGTCGCGGAAGCCTGCGCCGACGCCGACAAGCAACTCGACGCGCTGATCGCCAAGGAATGAGCGTTGCGCGCACGTCACCCGGCGGCGAAGGCGCGGTCACGAAGCCGACGCGCCGCGTGCTCGTGGTGGGCGGCGCCGGCGACATCGGCGCAGCGATCGCCCGGGCCTTCGTCGAGTCCGGCTGCGACGTGATCGCGACCGGCGTGGACGACGCGGCGCTCGCGGCCAGCAGCCTGCGCCCGGCCGAGCGGCTGCGGCTCGCACCGCTCGACGTCACCAGCGATGCGCAGGTGGCCGAGTTCGTCGGCTCGCTGGATGCGCTCGATACGCTGGTCAATTGCGCCGGCATCCTGGCGCGCTTCAAGGAGTTCGAGGTGGCGACCTTCCAGCGCGTGCTGGACGTGAACCTCACGGGCACCTTCCGCCTCTGCACGGCGTGCAAGCCGCTGCTCGCGCGGAGCGACAGTCATGGCGTCGACACCGACACCGGCAAGTCCGCCGGCAGCAGCATCGTCAACATCGCCTCGATGAATGCCTTCGTGGCGCTTCCCTGGATCCCCGCCTACTGCGCCAGCAAGGGCGGGGTGGTGATGCTCACGAAATCGCTGGCGCTGGCCTGGGCCGCGGACGGCATCCGCGTGAATGCCGTCGCGCCGGGCTATGTCGAAACCGCCATCAACGCCGAAGGCCGCCAGGACCTCGCGCACTACGAGCGCATCCGTTCACGCATCCCTCAGGGCCGCTGGGCGCAGCCCGACGACATCGCGGGCAGCGCCGTCTTTCTCGCCTCCGATGCGGCGCGCTACATCACCGGCACGGTGCTCGCCGTCGACGGCGGATTCCTCGCCGGCTGACCAGGAAAAAGGACCATGAGCCAGTCGATCGGCACGCGCCGCCAGCTGACCCTGATGTCGATCCCGGCGGTGATCTTCACCGTCGCGCTGATCGCCTTCCCGTTCGCCTACACGCTGTGGATGAGCCTGCACGAATTCACCTTCGGCGGCACATCGACCCTCAACTACGGCCAGAACTACGCGCTCATGGTGCAGGACGCGGAGTTCTGGAACGGCCTCAAGATCACGCTCGTTCTCTACGTGCTGTCGCTCGTTCTGCAACTGGTGCTCGGCACCTATGTCGCACTGCTGCTGCATTCGTCCAAGAAGCTTTCCGGCGCGGTGCGCACACTGATGATCTCGCCCTTCGTGCTGCCTCCGGTGGTGGTCGGCATGATGTGGCTGGTGGTGCTCGATCCGTCGATCGGCGCGGCCAACTGGATCCTGCAGAGCGTTGGTCTGCCGCGCTCCGACTGGCTGGCCTCGCCGCAGTGGGTGATCCCCACCGTGGCACTCATCGACACCTGGCAGTGGACGCCCTATGTCGCGCTGATCGTGCTGGGCGGCCTGCAGTCGCTGCCGCCCAACGTCTACGAGGCCGCGCAGATCGACGGCGCCTCGCGAGCCCGCACTTTCTGGCGCATCACGCTGCCGCTCCTCATGCCGACCATCGTGACCGCCGCGATCCTGCGCAGCGTCGACCTGCTGCGCTTCTTCGACATCATCTACATCACGACGCAGGGCGGCCCGGGCAACGCCTCCAACACGCTCAACATCTACGGCTTCCGCAAGGGCTTCGAGTTCTTCGAGATCGGCTATGCGAGCGCCCTCATGGTCACGCTCTCGGCCATCGTGCTGGGCGGCGTGATGGTGCTGACGCAGGCGCGCAAGCGCGTGGCCTGGTGACACGATGGACGACAACAAGCTCATTCGCCGGCTCAACCTGCTGCAGATCGCCATCGTCGGCTTTCTGATCCTGGCACCCATCGCCTGGATGGTGATGTCGTCCTTCAAACCGTCGGCCGAGGTCACGGCCTATCCACCCAAGCTGTGGTTCGCGCCCACGCTCGACAACTACCGCCAGCTGTTCAACACCACGCCGTTCACGCACTACACGTGGAACAGCCTGGTCATCACGGTCGGCTCGACGCTCATCGGCGTGCTGCTCGGCGTGCCCGCGTCTTTCGCGGTCTCGTGGACGCGCATCACCTGGCCGGCCACGGTGACGCTGCTGGCCCGCATGGCGCCGGGCACGCTGTTTCTCTTGCCGTGGTACGTGATGTTTCGCGAGCTGGGACTGATCGGCACCTACACCGCGCTTATCGTCACCCATGCGGTGATCACCATGCCGATCGTGATCTGGGTGCTGCTGCCGTACTTCGACAACATCCCGCGCAGCGTGCTCGAAAGCGCGCAGGTCGACGGTTGCAGCGTGCCGCGCATCCTCTGGCGCATCGCGCTGCCGCTGGTCATGCCGGGGCTCATCGTCGCGTCGATCCTGTCGTTCGTCTTTTCCTGGAACTACTTTCTGTTCGCGCTGGTGCTGTCCAACGGCGACACCAAGACGCTCATCGCAGCGTCGTTCAATTTTATCGGCGAGGGCGCATCCAACTGGGGTGCGCTGATGGCCGCGGCGTCGCTCATCGCGCTGCCGCCGCTGGTGCTCGCCTTCTTCGTTCAACGCCGGCTCGTCTCGGGGCTGGCCCTGGGTGCCGTCAAAGGCTAGGAGACTCTTATGGAAGCCGCTGTATTTCATGGCGACAAGAAGATCACCGTCGCGACCGTCGACCGGCCGGTGGCCGGCCCGGGCGAGGTGCTGCTCAAGGTCCGCCGCACCGCGCTGTGCGGCTCGGACACCAAGCTGTGGATCAAGGGCGCCGAGTTCACGCCGGGGCACGAGATCTTCGGCGTGGTCCAGCAGCCGGGCCATGCGCTGGACGGCCGGCGCTGCCTGGTCTACATCCCGGTGCATTGCGGCCATTGCGACAGCTGCCGCGCCGGCGACACGCAGATGTGCCTGAACGAATCGGTGCTGGTCGGCTGGAACCGGCCCGGCGGCTATGCCGAATACCTGACCGTGCCTGAGCAATGCCTGCTGCCCGTGCCCGACGACATCGAAGACGACATCGCACCGCTCCTGCTCGACACCATCGGCACGGCAGCGCACGGCATCCGCTTCGTGATGCCGCTGGTGCCGCCGGCCGACACCGGTCCGGTGCTGGTCACCGGCGCGGGCCCGGTGGGCATGGGCGCGGTGGTCGCGCTGCAGAACCTCGGCTACCAGGACGTGTACGTGTCCGACCTGAAGGAAGAGCGGCTGCAACTCGCGGAATCCTTCGGCGCCAAGCGGCATCCCGTGGGCTCGCACGACCGGCGCTTCAAGCTCATCGTCGAATGCAGCGGCTCGCATGCCGCTCGCTCGCTCGGCATGGAGATCGTGTTGCCACGCGGCGTGCTGATCCTGATCGGTGAAAGCGACCTGCCCTGGCCCGTGCAGGAGAACAAGGCCATCCGCCGCAAGGACTTCTACATGGTGCGCACCTTCTACTTCCCGAAGAGCGACTTCGCGCTCAACGTGGAGTTGCTGCGCAAGGAAAAGGCGCGCTACCGGAGACTGGTCGACGCGCAGTTCGGCATCGATCAGCTGCCCGAGATGTTCGGCCGCTTCGTCGCGGGCGAGCTGGTCAAGCCGCTGCTGTCTTTCGCCTAGGCACGCACGATGGCATCGATTCGACTCAAGGGGCTGGTCAAACGCTACGGCGACGTCACCGTCGTGCCGTCGATCGACCTCGAGATCAAGGACCGCGAGTTCGTCGTCTTCGTCGGTCCGTCGGGCTGCGGCAAGTCGACGCTGCTGTGCGTCATCGCGGGGCTCGAGCCGATCGACGGCGGCGA
>JAHJOG010000140.1 GCA_018820395.1 Gammaproteobacteria bacterium
CCTCCGCGAATGTCCCCCGCCTTCGGCTCCTCCTTTATTTCGCTGCGGGGGATACCCGGCACCCTCGGCACGAGGGGCGATGGGCATCACGACGAGGACCGGCCCCGCCCTCCCGAATCACGTCGACGGCGTGCTCTGCGCAGCGAAATAAAGGGGGAGCCCGGCCGCAGGCCGGGCGGAGGACATTCGCGGAGCAGAGTACGCCGTCGGCGTGATTCCGCGCACATGTCGTCCTTCCATTCGTGCTTCCACGAACTCGTTGCCGAACCGAATCGAGGCGGCTAGGACATACCCTAGCCGGCATTGCCTCAGAGTTTTCCGCAGCCTAGACTTTCATCTATGAACGAGCGTTCACATACATGAACGACGCGGCACCGGCTGGTGCGGTCAAGAGTGCGCTGCGCACGCTGCTGATCCTGGAGCTGTTCGCGACGGAGAAGACGACGCTGACGCTTGCCCAGATTTCGCGGTCTCTCGACATGCCGAAGTCGAGTTGCCTGGCTCTGCTGGGCACGCTCACGGATCGCGGCTATCTCTACAAGGCAACGCAGGACGGGCGCTATTACCCGACCAAGCGTTGGCTCAACAACGCGCGGCTCGTGGCCGAGCACGATCCGCTGGCGGCGCAGATCCACTCGGCGCTCGAACGGCTCCACCGCGATTCAGGCGAGACCGCGATCCATGCGGTGCTGGCGGGTGATCGCTCGGTGTATGTGGACGTGGTCGAGTCGGAGGAAACGATCCGATTCAGCACGCGCTCGGGCGACACCAAGCCGCTGCATGTTTCTGCTTCGGGGCGCGCGCAGTTGAGCCTTCTCGATCCCGATCAGATGATGGCGATCATCGGCCGCATCAATCTCAAGTCCATGCGCAGCAACCGGCCCGACTTCACTCGCAAGTCTCTGGTCAAGCTCATCGCCGACGAGCGTGAGCGCGGCTGGTCTTGCAACATGGGCGAGCACAACCCCGACGTGCTCTCCGTCGCAGTCGGCGTCGATCTCAATGGCTCCGCGCACGCACTGGTGGTGGCGGCTCCACTGATTCGCGCGGCACCTCACGTCGAGCGCATCGGCCAGATCCTGATGCGCGAAGCCGAGCGGCTCGTCAAGAACCTTCGATGACGCGCAGCGCAACCGCAGCAACACACACATGAACTCATTGCTTTCACCGTGGATGAATCGCTTCGAGCGCATCTCACGCTTCGTCGCCGTCGTGTGCCTCATGGCGGTGATGCTCATCGTGTTCACCGACGTGGCCGCGCGCTACCTCATCCATGCGCCGATCCCCTGGTCCTACGACCTGATCGGCATGTACCTCATGCCGGCGCTTTTCTACCTCGCGCTTTCCGATACGCTCGCCGCCCACCACCATGTTGCGGTGGACCTTCTGCGTCCGCACATGCCGCGCTGGCTGGCGCGGGGCTTCGAAGCCTTCGGCAGTGCGGCGACGGCTGCCGTTTTCGTGCTCATCGTGTGGATCTACGCGCAATCGGCCTGGGAAAAGTTCGACACCGACGCGATGGTCCTGAGCAGCATCCAGTGGCCGGCATGGATACCGGACGCGATCGTGGTGGTGGGCGCGGTGACCATCTCGCTGCGTCTCATCGGCCGTGCGGTCGGTCATCTGCTCTCGCTGGTCACGGGCCGGGAGTTCGTCGAGGTTCCCGTGGCCGCGGAGCACTGAAGCATGTCGGCCTTCTGGATCGTTCTCTTTCTGTTCGTCATGCTGGCCGGCGGCGTGCCGGTGGGCTTTGCGCTGCTGGTCTCGGGCGCCGCGGGGCTGATTTCGGTGGGCGGCGTGGGCATGCTTTCGGGCATCCTTTCGACGACGCCGCTGTCGACCGTGAGTTCGTATGAACTCATCTCCGTGCCGATGTTCATCCTGATGGCCGAGTTCGTGATCCTGAGCGGCATCGCGGACTCGCTCTTCAAGGCGGCGGCGACCTGGGTGGGCCGCACGCCGGGCGGGCTCGGCATCGCGACGGCGTTGTCGGGCGCGGGGTTCGGAGCGATCTCCGGGTCGAGCACCGCAGCTGCTGCCACGCTCTCGGCGACGTCGATCCCCGCCATGATCAGGCTCGGTTACGACTCGCGCGTCGCGTGCGGCGTCGTCGCGATTTCGGGCACGCTGGCCATGCTGATCCCGCCGTCGATCGCGCTGATCCTGTTCGGGATCGTGGCCGACGTGAGCGTCGGAAAGCTGTTGATCGGCGGCGTCATTCCCGGCGTGCTCGTGACCCTGACCATCGCGCTGACGGTGCTCTATATCGCCTGGCGCCATCCCTCGCACGCGCCACGCGGCCCCGCGTACACCATGGCTCAGAAGTTCGCATCGCTGAAGGGCGTGTGGCCCATGCTGGTCTTGCTCGGCGCGGTGACCGGTGTGATCTACACGGGCATCGCGACCCCGACCGAGGCATCGGCCATCGGCGCGGTCGGCGCCCTGGTGATCACCGCCGTGGTGGGGCGCCTCACGTGGCAGCAGCTCATGCTGGCCTGCATCCGCGCGCTGCGCTCGACGGTCATGATTTTCATGATCCTGCTGGGCGCGCATGTCTTCGGCTATTTCTTCACGTTGACCGGCATCACCCAGCAACTGGTGCAAAGCGTCGGCAGCCTGAACATTCCGGCGTGGACGGTGATGGCCATCATCCTGGGCATCATCCTGTTGCTCGGCTGCTTCCTCGACCAGATCGCCATCCTGGTTCTGATGGTTCCGGTCGTGCTGCCCATCGTCACGCACCTGGGCTATGACCCGGTGTGGTTCGGCGTCGTGATGATCGTCGTGGGCGAGGTCGGCATGGTCACGCCGCCCGTGGGCCTCAATGCCTTCGTCGTTGCCCGCTACGCCAAGCGGCCGCTGTCGGAAGTGTTCGTCGGCGTGTGGCCGCATGTCGTCGCGCACATCGTTCTTATCGCCATCCTGCTCGCGCTGCCGCAAATCGTGATGTGGCTGCCGTCGCGGATGCCGTAGTCGGCCATTTCTTTTCCATAGACAAACCAAGGAGACCTCATGAATCTGTCCAAGCTCAAGATCGCATTGCAAGCCGCCGCACTGGCGGCACCTCTGGCGTGCGCAGCGCAAACCACGACATTGCGCGCCGCCGACTCGTTGCCCGTCAATCACTTCTTCGCCGAGCGCGGCCTCAAGTTCTGGGCCGAAGAAGTTCGCAAGGAAACCAACAACGCCATCGAGCTGCAGTACTTCCCGGCCGAGCAGCTCGGCAAGGCGAAAGACATGCTGCAGCTCGCCACCACCGGCGTGGCCGACATCGCCTACGTCGTGCCGTCCTATGTGTCCGACAAGATGCCGCTGATGACCGTCTCGGAGCTTCCCGGCATGGCGCAGAACTCGTGCCAGGGCACCAAGGCCTTCATGAAGATGGTGCGCGGCGGCGTGCTCGACCAGAAGGAAATGAAGCCCAATGGCGTCGTCATCCTGTTCGCGACCGTGCTCGAGCCCTACCAGGTCTTCGCGAACAAGCCGGTCGATTCGCTGGCCGGCATCGCCGGGCTCAAGCTGCGCACCGCGGGCGCGGCCCAGTCCAACACCATCAAGGCGCTGGGCGGCGTACCGATCAGCATGGCCGCGCCCGAAGCCTACGACTCGCTCACGCGCGGCACGATCGACGGTGTCGTGTTCCCGACCACCAGCCTCATTGCCTACGACCTGCCGGGCCGCCTGAAGTCGGGCACCGAAGGCGTGAGTTTCGGCACCGTGGTGCTGACCTATGCCATGAGCCAGAAGAAGTTCTCCAGCTTTGCGCCGAACGTGCAGAAGGCCATGCTTTCGGCCGGGGAGAAGGCGGCGCAGAACGTGTGCGAGTTCCTCGACGAGAGCGGCAAGAAGAACCACACCAAGATCGAAGCGGCGGGCGTGAAGTTCTTCAAGCTCAACGATGCCGACAAGAAGAAGCTCGAAGAAGCTTCCACCGCGTCGCAGAAGGAATGGGCCAAGCAGCTCGACCAGCGCGGCAAGCCGGGCACCGAAGTTCTGGAAGCGTATGCCAATGCCATCAAGTGAGTCGAAGGGCGAGAGGCGGGCGACCGGGCCTCTCGCGGGAAAGCGGATCATCGACCTGACCACGGTCCTTGCCGGACCGTACGCCACGCAGATTGCCGCCGACTACGGCGCCGACGTCATCAAGGTCGAACCGATGGAAGGCGACGTCATGCGCCTGGCAGGCGCCAAGCGGCACGGCCAGATGGGCCCGATCTTTCTGCATGCCAACCGCAACAAGCGCAGCGCGACACTGAACCTGAAGGACGGTGTCGCGCGCGACGCCGTCCTCGCCTTGTGCGAAGGCGCCGATGCGCTGGTGCACAACGTGCGCCCCCAGGCGATGGCACGCCTGGGCCTCGGTTATGAAGACGTGAAGAAGGTCAACCCGCGGCTCGTCTACGTGAACTTGGTGGGCTACAGCAAGCGCGGCCCGTACGCCGGTCGCCCTGCCTATGACGACCTCATCCAGGGCATCAGCGGGATGGCATCGATGTTTTCGCTGTGCGGCGCTGCCGAGCCGCGCTACGTGCCCGCCGTCATCGCCGACCGCATCTCGGGCCTGAACGCGGCCAATGCCCTCCTGGCCGCGCTTCTGCACAGCGAACGCACCGGCGAAGGACAGTTCGTCGAAGTGCCGATGTTCGAGTCGCTCGTGCAGATCGTGCTCGGCGACCACATGGGCGGCCTGAGCTTCGAGCCGCCTGCGGGGCCGCCCGGCTACAACCGGCTCACCACGCCGAACCGCCGTCCCTACCGCACGCTCGACGGTTTCCTGGGTGTGTTGATCTACACGGACCGCCACTGGAGGGACTTCCTCCATGCCATCGGGCGCCAGGACCTCTGGGAAAGCGACGAGCGCTTTCGCACGCAGGTCGCGCGCAGCCAACACTACGACCATGCATACGGTTTCGTATCCGACGTGATCCGCGAGCGAACCACCGCCGAATGGCTGGAACTCTTCGGCCACCACGACCTGCCCGCCGTGCCCGTGCACCGCATCGAAGACCTGGCGGACGACCCTCACATCAAGGCCACGGGTTTCGTCGAGACCGTGGATCACCCCACCGAAGGTCTCATCAAGCAGGTGCGACCCGCCCATGATTTTTCCGCCACGCCGGCGAACATCTTCCGGCACGCCCCCAACCCCGGCGAGCAGACACGCGAGGTCCTGCTGGAGGCGGGGATGACGGGCGAAGACATCGACGCGCTCATCGAGCGCGGCAATGCACGCCAGTTCTGAGGACCGCCGGTCCGTGCGGCCCGGCCGCTTTCACCCACATCAAGGAATCCAATGTCTGGACTTTATTTCGAACAGTTCGAGGTCGGCCACGTTTTCAAGCACGCGGTCACACGCACGGTCACCGAAATGGACAACACGCTCTTTTCGGTCATGACCCTGAACATGCAGCCGCTGCACCTCGACGCGCATTTTTCCGAGAAGACCGAATTCGGCCAGCGGCTGGTCAACAGCTTGTTCACGCTCGGGTTGACCATCGGCATCAGCGTGACCGACACGACCCTCGGAACCACCATCGCCAACCTCGGCATGTCGGACATCCGGTTCCCGAAGCCGGTGTTTCACGGCGACACCCTGCGCGTCGAGACCGCCGTCAAGTCGGTGCGCGCGAGCGGCTCGCGCCCTGAAGCGGGCATCGTCGAGTTCGAGCATCGCGCGTACAACCAGCGCGACGAAGTGGTCTGCATCTGCGTGCGTTCCGCATTCATGAAGCGTCAGCCCGCCGCGGCTGCCGCATAAAAGGAGCGCACATGAACTTCGCTCTCAGCGACGAGCAGATCAGCATCCGAGACTCGGTCGCAAAGATCTGCGCCGACTTCGACGACGCCTACTGGCTCAAGAAAGACACCGAAGGCGGCTTTCCTCAGGACTTCTTCGACGCGATCGCCAAAGCCGGCTGGCTCGGCATCTGCATTCCCGAAGAGTTCGGCGGCTCCGGCCTGGGCATCACCGAAGCGGCCCTCATGACCGGCACCATCGCCCAGTCAGGGGCCGGCATGTCGGGAGCGTCGGCGGTGCACATGAACATCTTCGGTCTCAACCCCGTCGTGGTGTACGGCACGCAGGCGCAGAAGCAGCGCATGCTGCCGCCCATGGCGCGCGGCGAAGACAAGGCCTGCTTTGCCGTGACCGAGCCCAACACCGGGCTCAACACCACGCAGCTCAAGACGCGTGCGGTCAAGAAGGGCGACCGCTACGTGGTGGACGGCCAGAAGGTCTGGATCTCCACCGCCCAGGTGGCCAGCAAGATCCTGCTTCTCGCGCGCACGACCCCGTTGGACGAAGTCAAGAAGCCGACCCATGGCCTGAGCCTGTTCTATACCGACTTCGACCGCTCGCGCATCCGCGTGCACGAAATCGACAAGATGGGCCGCAAGGCAGTCGACTCCAATGAGCTGTTCTTCGAGGGCTTCGAGATTCCCGAAGAAGACCGCATCGGCGAAGAAGGTCGAGGCTTCGACTACATCCTGCACGGGATGAACCCGGAGCGCATCCTGATCGCCGCCGAGGCCGTGGGCATCGGGCGCCTGGCCCTTCATCGCGCGACCGAATACGCCAAGGAGCGCCGCGTGTTCGGCCTCGCCATCGGCCAGAACCAGGCGATCCAGCATCCGCTGGCGCAAAACTGGGCGCAACTGGAAGCGGCCTGGCTCATGATCATGAGCGCCGCCTGGCAGTACGACAACGGCATCCCGTGCGGCGCGGCAGCCAACGCCGCCAAGTACCTCGCTGGCGAGGCCGGCTACGAAGCCTGCCAGCAGGCGATCATGACGCACGGCGGCTTCGGCTATGCCAAGGAATATCACGTCGAGCGCTACCTGCGCGAAGTGATGATCCCGCGCCTTGCGCCCATCAGCCCTCAGCTCATTCTTTGCTTCATTGCCGAGAAAGTGCTGGGCCTTCCCAAGTCCTACTAGGTCGACCCATGGACGCCATGCAGATTCGCTCACTGCTCTTCGTGCCGGGGGACAGCCGCCGCAAGTTCGACAAGGCGCGCCAGTGCGAAGCCGACGCTCTGATCCTCGACCTGGAGGATTCCGTCGCGCTCGGCCAGAAAGAAGCCGCGCGACAGGAAACCGCCGGCACGCTCGAGGAGCCGCGCACGGGCCAGCACCTGTTCGTGCGCGTCAACGCGCTGGACACCGGGCTCACCCTTCAAGACCTGGCCGCGGTCATGCCGCTTCGGCCCGACGGCATCGTGCTGCCCAAGTCCGAATCCGGCGCGGACGTGAGCCGGCTCGGCTTCTACCTCGACGCCTTCGAGGCCGCGCACGGGCATCGGCACGGCAGCACGCGCATCCTCGCGATCGTCACCGAAACCGCGCGCTCCATCGCCGGCTTGCCGACCTACCCCGATTGCAGCCCGAGGCTGTGGGGCATGCTCTGGGGCGGCGAAGACATGGCGGCCGACCTGGGTGCCTTCGGCAATCGCCGCGATGGCCGCTACACCGGTCCGTATCGCACCGCACGCGACATGTGCCTCATCAGCGCCCGCGCCGCCCGCGTCGAGCCGATCGACGCGGTGTACACCGACGTGAAGGACACGCAGGGCCTGCGCACCGAAACCGAAATCGCGAAGTTCGACGGCTTCACGGCCAAGGCCGTGATCCATCCGGGGCACGTCGACGTCGTCAACGCCGCCTTCACGCCCGACGAAAACCAGATCGCCTGGGCGCGGCGCATCGTACAGGCCTTTGCCGATGCACCCGACGCAGGGGTCGTGAACATCGACGGGAAGATGATCGACCGGCCGCACTTGAGGCAGGCGGATCGGGTGCTTGCGCGGGTCGGCAGGGCATAGACCTGATCTGGGCGGTGCGCGTGGGCAGCGTTTGGAGGGCAGGGGCGCGTGCCGAGGGCGCCGGGTATCCCCCTCCGCGAATGTCCCCCGCCTTCGGCTCCTCCTTTATTTCGCTGCGGGGGATACCCGGCACCCTCGGCACGAGGGGCG
>JAHJOG010000141.1 GCA_018820395.1 Gammaproteobacteria bacterium
CCGCAGGTCGGGCGGAAGATCTGCCTGCAGGCTCGTTTCCGCCCCGGTTTCAGGATGCGCAAAGCGCAGGCGCCACGCGTGAAGGAACATGCGTTTGAGTCCAAGTCGGTGGAGTGCTCGATTGCGCTCGAAGTTGCCGTACTTGTCGTCTCCCGCGATCGGATGACCGCAAGACGCAAGATGCACGCGAATCTGGTGGGTCCGTCCGGTCTTGATCGTCACGGCGAGAAGGGAGCACTCGGCGCCACCCGGGGTCAGCGCGAAGACGCTCACGAGCGAGACCAAACTCACCGCCCGCATCGCGTCCGGATGGTCTTTGGCGACCACTCGGACTCTTCTTTCAGAAACGTCGGACGAACCGTCCACCTTGGCGACCAAGTACTTGGCGAGCGGATTGTCGATCACCTTCCTGTTGGCGGCCCAACGGCCCTCGACCATCGCCAGGTAAGTCTTGCCGATCTTTCGTTCGCGGAATTCAGCCTGCAAAGCCACCAGCGCGCTTCGCTTCTTCGCGATCAAAAGAAGTCCCGAGGTTTCTCGGTCGAGGCGATGCACCAGTTCCAGGAATCGGGCGCCTGTGCGCGCCTGGCGGAGTTGTTCGATGACACCTGAGCTGACGCCACTGCCACCGTGGACCGCCACGCCGGCCGCCTTGTCGATCGCGATCAGATAGTCGTCTTCATGAACGACAGGAAACTCTCGCGCGGGGACTGCGCCCGCCTCATGCTTGTCGGCCGTCGAAACCCGAACAGGGGGCAAACGCAAGACATCGCCCGCCTCTACCCGGGTCTCGGCGTGCACCCGCCCTTTGTTGATGCGCACTTCACCCGAGCGGATGATGCGATACACATGCGTCTTGGGCACGCCTTTCAAGTGCCGGAACAAGAAGTTGTCCAGCCGCTGGCCGGCGGAATCGCCATCGATAGTCACGAAGCGGACTTCCGCCGCGTTGGGCTCCGGCTTCGCCCCTATAATGTTTTTTACCAGCGCGGTCATGTAAGTGCTTGATTAATTACAAGTTTAGAGCACTGCACGAAGCGCTGCGAGGTCGATGCCGCTTTGACGTCGAGCCTGCAAGCCACGCGCCATTGCGCAAGGCCGCAGGCGCTACATCCGAGTCAATCCGACGCCCAAGAAACACTGACGGAACACCCAGCCCGCAGCCATCTGGCTGCTGGCGGATCGAAGCGAGTACCTTGTGTTGATGCTATTGATTCAATTGAGCCTGCGCTGGCTGATGCCAGCCGATTCAGGCATTGAATCGTCCAATGCGCTTGTCGCATTGCTGCCCGGCACCACCGGCCGGGCCTGTTGGCAGCATCACGGTATCGCGCCCATCCACAAGCCACCCTCGCTGATATTGAGTTGACGCTCAATCTGGCCGCGAGCGCTCGCGCCCGGCCATGTCCATCGAGAAGATCGGCAATTCCCTCGTTTCGAAAGCGTCGTCCGTGCATCGTTGGGTCCTTCATGGACCCGCAGAGCGATACGAACAGACAGAAGGAAACGCATCATGAAGCGGATGCTGATCAACGCCACCCAGGCAGAAGAACGCCGGCTGGCGATCGTGGACGGCCAAAAGTTGCTGGACTACGAAATCGAAATTGAAGGACGCGAACAGCGCAAGGGAAACATCTACAAGGCCGTGGTCACCCGGGTAGAACCGTCGCTCGAAGCCTGCTTTGTGGACTACGGCGAAGACCGCCACGGTTTTCTCCCGTTCAAGGAAATCTCCAAACAGTATTTTGCAGAGGGCGTATCGGCCAGCCAGGCACGCATTCAGGACGCCATCCGGGAGGGACAGGAACTGGTCGTCCAGGTTGAAAAGGAAGAGCGCGGAAACAAGGGCGCAGCCCTGACCACCTACATCTCGCTCGCCGGGCGCTACGTCGTGCTGATGCCGAACAATCCCCGAGGCGGAGGCGTGAGCCGGCGGATCGAGGGTGACGACCGAGCCGAACTCAAGGAGGCGATGGACCAGCTCGAGTACCCCAAGGGCATGAGCATCATCGCCCGCACCGCGGGCATCGGCCGCTCCGCGCCCGAGCTGCAATGGGACCTGAACTACCTCCTGAAGCTCTGGTCCGCCATTGACGGCGCGGCCAAGGGCGGCAAGGGCGCGTTCCTGATCTACCAGGAGTCGTCGCTTGTCATCCGGGCGATTCGCGACTACTTCAATCACGACATCGGCGACATCCTGATCGACACGGACGACATCTACGATCAGGCCCAGCAGTTCATGGCGCACGTGATGCCGGAACACGCTGCCCGAGTGAAGCGCTACCGCGACGATGCAGCCCTCTTCAGCCGATTCCAGATCGAGCACCAGATCGAATCCGCCTACGCCCGCACCGTTCAGCTTCCCAGCGGCGGGGCCATCGTCATCGACCATACCGAGGCACTGGTGTCGGTCGACGTCAATTCGGCGCGCGCCATCAAAGGCGGCGACATCGAGGAAACCGCGACCCGAACCAATCTCGAGGCTGCCGACGAAGTGGCGCGTCAGATGCGGCTGCGCGATCTTGGCGGCCTGATCGTCATCGACTTCATCGACATGGACGAGTCGAAAAACCGTCGCGAAGTCGAAAGCCGTCTGCGGGACGCGCTGCGCCAGGATCGTGCGCGAGTGCAGTTCGGCTCTATCAGCAAGTTCGGCCTCATGGAAATGAGCCGGCAGCGACTCAAGCCGGCCCTGAGCGAAGGCTCTTCCATTCCCTGCCCCCGCTGCGGCGGATCCGGCCACATCCGTGACACCGAGTCCAGCGCGCTCCAGATCCTTCGGATCATTCAGGAAGAATCGATGAAGGACAACACGGCGGCTGTCCACGTGCAGGTGCCCGTGGAAGTCGCATCGTTCCTTCTGAATGAAAAGCGTCCCGAGATTGCCAAGATCGAACTGAAGCAGCGCGTGACCGTGCTCATGGTGCCGAGCAAGACGCTGGAGACTCCTAACTACAAGCTGGAGCGGCTCAAGCACGACGATCCGAGGCTCGACCACATCGATGCCAGCTACAAGATGGTCGAGGACCAGGAAGACCCCGTGGCAGTCACACGCCGCTCGCAGGAACCGACGAACAAACAGACCCCTGTGATCAAGGGCGTGCTGCCCGATGCACCCGCGCCTGTCGCGGTTCCTCGTCCGGAGCCGGTGCGCAGCACTGCGCAAGCGCCGGCGACACCCGCGCCTGCACCGGCACCCGCCACTGCGCCAGCCGCGGCGCCGGCCGCGCTCCCCGTGGAATCGCGTGTCATCAATTGGTTGAAGAACCTGTTTACCGGTGCTTCCGTCCCTGCCGCCGAGCCGCCGCCTGCTGCATCGCCGGCCGTCGAGGCGCCAGCGCCGCGCCGTGAGGGCCGCGCGTCTCGCGATGGCGAAGCCCGCACTGCTCGCGACGGGGAACAGCGGCGAAGCGGCCGCGGCGGCCGTGGCCGCAGCGGCGAGCGCCGCGAAGGACAGGGGCGCGAAGGCAGGAACGAGCCCAGAGCCGAGGGCGCGGCTCGAGAGCCCCGTGAACCACGCGAGCCACGAGCGGGACGCGAACCCCGGGAAGCCGGCGAACTCCGTGAAGGCCGTGAAAACCGGGAACCGAGGGAGCCGCGCGGCCAGCGTGACGGCGACCGCCGCGGCCGTCCAGACCGCCAGGCCGCCGCGGAAAGCCCGGATTTGCCGCTGGGCGCGCCGATTGAGGAATCGGGTGAGGTGCCAGCCACCTCGGAAGCTAGGCCGCCACGTGGCCGCGGAGGTCGGCGAGATCGCGGCGAAGCAGGGACCAGGACGGCGCGTGATCCGAACAGGGACGCGACGTCAGATACGAGCCCCTCGGTGCCGGATGATGGCAACCTGGCCGATCAACACGGCCAGTCGGTCGGCGACGAGCGCAGCCTGCGCGGTGAACGCGAGCGCCGTGAGCGGCGCAAAGAGAGCACGTCTCGTCTGCCGGAGTTCCCTCTCACCGAGCAACCATTGCCGATCGAAGCCGAAACGTCCGACAGCATGGGTGCGGAGTCATTGGCCGCGCCCGCCGAGGTCGAGCCGCGCCGCGATGGAGAAGAACGACGCGGGCGATCGCGAGATCGTTACGGCCGCGACCGCCGCGAACGCAGTACTGAAGGACGCGACGACGCAGAACGGCCGACGCAGGCTGCAGAACTCATCGGTGTTCCCGAAGCTGCAGAGATTGCTACGCCTGTCGGCACGCATCCGGAGATCGCTACGAATCCGATCGTGATGCCCCCGGCGGTCTCCAGCCCAACGCCGTCCCGTGCGCTTCCGAAGGTCCAGCCTTTCGAACTGCCGATCGACGAACTCGCGCAGGTCGCTGAGGGTTCCGGCCTTCAGTGGGTCAATTCCGACGCGGAGCGCGTTGCGCAAGTGCGTGCAGCCATTGCGGCCGAACCTGCGGCGATTCACGTGCCTCGCGAACGCCCACCTGCCGCGGTGCTGGCCGAAGGTCCGTTGGTGCTCGTCGAAACGCGTCGCGACTTGCGTGCAACGGTTCTGCCGTTCGAGAAAGCGGGCGCGCCCGAAGGCGGCAGCGCCCCGCTCTGATCGATACCGCGCTCCGATGCTTTCGGGCATCGGAGCGTGGCGGGTCAATGACGTGGGTTAAACCCATCGTCTTACGTAAAGCCTCATCCGGTTGTGGCGCTGTCCGCTTGTATTTGTCTCAAGTTCATGATCACATGATCGTGCTTTGCTGCAGTGCAGCAGAGACACTGTACAACTTGAGAACTAAATCACGAATTCACCGACAACGCTGGCTGAGGCTTGACCCTCGTTAACAATTTGTCATACCAAAGGATTACAGTGAGGCGTGGCTCGGCGTCCAGCTGACTACCTTAATAAATCAATGGGTAGAGGCGTGACATAAGCCATCGGCCAAGGGATTTAGGGCTTTAGTTTGCAAGACAACCGTTGCAGATTGTGTTTAAATCTTTCCAATAGTAGTAAAGCGTTACACAATCGCCGATTGACATGATGCAGCACCAGTCCAGAGGAAATTTTTGATGTTTCGTTCCGACTCGACCGCACACGGCAACGTGATCCGACGTTTCACTCCGGACGACGGTGGGCCTTCCGCGCCCCCGACCCTTGCACAGCCACGCAAGCTCACCTACGTCGAGCGCGCTACCAAGCGCTCGATCGACATCGTTGGCGCACTGATCTTCTTCATGATCTTTGGCCCTCTCTACCTCGCGGTTGCGCTTTGCGTGGGCATCAGCATGGGGCGTCCTGTTCACTACTGGCAGAACCGGCTGGGCGAGCGTGGTCAGAAGTTCAAATTCTTCAAGTTTCGCTCGATGGTTCCTAACTCCGATGAGGTGCTGGACGACTTTCTAAGCCGTAACGACATGGCTCGAACCGAGTGGGATACGTTCCAGAAGCTCGAGAAAGATCCCCGCATCACTCCGATCGGACAGTTCATCCGGAAGCTGAGCCTCGACGAACTGCCGCAGTTCTGGAACGTCTTGAAAGGCGACATGAGTCTCGTCGGCCCGCGTCCATGCATGGAACGCCAACGCAGTCTCTACGGCAGGGGCTGGGAGCACTACTGCGCCATGCGACCTGGCATCACGGGTCTCTGGCAGGTCAGCGGCCGCAACCGCCTGTCGTATGCGCGGCGCGTCGAGCTCGACGTCGAGTACGTCAGCAATTGGTCGCTGTGGCTGGACATGAAGATTCTCTTCAGGACTTTCCGCACGGTGATTTCCGGAGACGGCTCGAAATGACGTCGATCCAACCCATCGTTCTGTGCGGCGGCAGCGGAACGCGGCTGTGGCCGCTCTCGCGAAAGACGCTTCCAAAGCAGTTCGTCCCGCTGATCGGCAGCAAGAGTCTTTTGCAGTTGACGCTCGAGCGGCTCAAGCCTTTGAACGACGAAGTCACCTGCGTCGCGTCGGAAGAACATCGCTTCCTGGTGCAAGAAGCCATCGATGCGGCCGGCGTTTGCGGCAAGCAATTGCTCGAACCGACGGCGCGAAATACCGCCGCAGCGATGTCCGCGGTCGCGCTCTTGGCAGACCCGGAGCAACTGTTGCTCTTCGCGCCGGCCGATCATCACATCCCCGATGCTGAGCGTTTCGTCGCCACGGTCCGCCAAGGCGTTCCGGCGGCACTCGCCGGCTACCTGGTGACCTTCGGTGTCGAGCCCTCATTTCCGAGCACGGCCTACGGCTATATCCGACAGGGTGACGCTCTTGATCTTGCATCGCAAGTAGATGAGGGTCGAGCGGTGGCCGCCTTCATCGAGAAGCCGACCGCAGCGCGTGCCGAACAGCTTCTCTTGAACGGTGGGCATCTGTGGAACGCCGGCATCTTGCTGGTGCAGGCCAAAGTGTTGATCGCTGCGGTCCAGCAGCACGCCCCCGACATCCTTGAAGTTTGCCGACAGGCAACGGCCAGCATTGAAACGGACGGCGACTTCCTTCGGATGGATGCCGCAACCTTCGGCCGATGCAGAAGCCAAAGCATCGACTACGCGGTGCTCGAAAAATGCGATCGCGTGGCGGTGTTTCCGTTCCAAGGTCGCTGGAGCGACGTTGGCAGTTGGAACGCAGTCGCAGAGTTGCACGCGAGCGATGATGCCGGCAATCGAATCAGCGGCCAAGGCTTCGCCATGGCCTCCCAGAACACCTTCGTCTATGCGCCAACCCGCCCGGTGGTTGCGCTTGGCACCAAGGATCTCTTGGTGGTGGACACGCCGGACGCCGTCTTGGTGGTCCACCGCGACTTCGCAGAGCAGGTCAAGGATGCCGTCGCACTGCTGACAACCAAGGGCCATAGTCAGGCCGTGCGGCACCGGCGTATCCCGAGGCCGTGGGGTGCCTACGACAGCATCGATGCGGGCGGGCGCTTCGCGGTCAAGCGTCTCACGGTCAAACCCGGCGCGAGCCTCGCGCTTCGAATGCACCATCACCGGGCCGAGCACTGGGTCGTGGTCGAAGGGACCGCACGTGTACGGTGCGACAACAAGACTGCCCTCGTCAAGGAAAACGAATCCATCTATATCCCGGTGGGTGCGATATACCAACTTGAGAATGCCGGAAAGACGGTACTTGAGGTGATCGAAGTCCAGACGGGCAGCTATCTCGGCGAAGACGATATCGTCCGCTTCGAAGATGGTGCGCGCTCAGTGACCGACCCGGATCGAAAGCTGGCTTGAGTTTTCGGCGATTCGCGGCGGCGACGCCTGCGAGTTCGTGCAACATCGACATCTCTTCATGAACTATCCAGAGAAGCGAATTTTCGTGGCCGGCCACCGCGGAATGGTGGGCAGCGCCATCGTCCGCAGCCTGACTTCGGCAGGGCGTGGCCCGATCCTCACGCGGACCCACGCAGAGCTCGACCTCACCGATCAAGCACAGGTGCGGGACTTCTTTGCGACCGAGAAGCCGGAAGAAGTCTATGTGGCAGCTGCCCGCGTCGGCGGCATTCATGCGAACAATACGTACCCGGCCGAGTTCATCTATTCGAACCTGATGGTCGAGGCGAATCTGGTCCACGAAGCCTGGCGCACCGGTACTGAGAAGCTGCTTTTTCTCGGCTCCAGTTGCATCTATCCGAGGCTGGCGACGCAGCCGATGGCCGAAGACGCCCTGCTCACCGGCAAGCTCGAGCCGACCAATGAACCGTATGCCGTCGCCAAGATCGCTGGCATCAAGCTCTGCGAGAGCTACAACCGCCAGTACGGGTGTGATTTCCGGAGCGTGATGCCCACCAATCTCTATGGGCCGGGCGACAACTATCACCCTGAGAACAGCCATGTCCTTCCTGCGATGATTCGCCGGTTCCATGAAGCCAAGCTCGGCAAGGCGCCTTCGGTCGTCATCTGGGGAACCGGCAATCCCAAGCGTGAATTTCTCTACGTCGACGATATGGCGAAGGCGTGCATCCATGTGATGGATCTGCCCCGCGAGACCTATGCGGCAAACACCGAAGTCACGATCAGCCACATCAATGTCGGCACCGGGGAAGATCTATCGATCGCCGATTTGGCCAGCCTCGTGAGCGAGGTTGTCGGCTATGAGGGAAAGATCGAATGCGACGCGAGCAAGCCCGACGGCACGCCCCGCAAGCTGCTCGACGTGACGCGCCTTAAGCGTCTTGGCTGGGAGCCAGAGGTCGACCTGCGTGATGGCATCCGGCGTGCCTACGACGATTTCCTCGGTAGACACGAGGCATCGCGGACATAGTTCGGCCGGGTCGCTCGCATGACAGCCTTGTCCGTCTCACTGATCCCCGCCGGCACTGGAGGGGTGAGGGACTACGCCTCGGCACTCGGCGAGTCGCTTCAGGCGCCGCTCATGGAATTGACCGCCATGACCGACATCGAGGCGCTCAAGGGCGACTTCGTGTTCTTGCATTTCAGCGGCTATGGGTTCCAGAAGCGAGGCATCCCGTTGTGGCTGGTCGACAGGGTTCGAACCCTGCGCGGCCGCTTTAAGGCGGTCGGCATCGTCTTTCATGAACTGTTCGCATCCGGGCCGCCATGGGGCTCGGCCTTCTGGCTCAGCGGCCTGCAGCAGAAGATCGCACGCGATCTGCTCTCTCTCGCAGACTTCTGGTTGACCAGCCGGGAAGACTCGGCCAAGTGGCTCCTCGAGCACTCGAAATCCGTCCCGCACAGGGTACTGCCCGTTTTCTCCAACGTAGGCGAGCCGGCAAACTTCAGCATGGAGCGCCGGCGTCAGCTCATCGTTTTTGGCAGTTCGGGGATCCGCGCTCAAGTTTACGAATGGGCAGACGGGGAGATATTTCGATGCGCCCAGCGGTGTGATCTCGAGATCCACGATATCGGTCCGACCATGCCAGAAGGCACGGTGGCCCAAGCACTTGCACGTCACGGCGTTGTCGCTCACGGCAAGTTGCCCGCCGAGGACGTGAGCCGCACGATGTCCGGCGCTATGTACGGCGCATTGGCCTACCCCGCTAACTATGCAGCAAAAAGCAGTGTGTTCGCGGCCTACAGCGCACACGCCTTGTGTCCCGTTCTTCTGTCCGACGACTACGGGGTTCATGACGGTCTCGCGGCCAACGTTCATTATGCGGACGGCTTTCACATGGTTGGACAAGCAAGCGTGGACCCCATTTCCATCGGCCGCAAGGCGCGCCTCTGGTATGAGCCGCACTGCATTGATGCCCACGTGGCTGCCTTGAAGGCCATGACGGCGGAGGTGCGATGATGAGCGCCGTGAATCCAGTCCATGCGGCAGTGCCTCCCTCGCAAGTGTTCACACGGCGCGCGACGCTCAGCGCCGCCGGCTACCTGTTTCTGTCCGTTTTCCTGATCATCATCTTCGAGGGCGCGATTCGCAAGTGGGTGTCGTCGGCGACCACCCTCCCGCTGATCCTGATGCGCGATTTGCTGGCGCTCGGCCTGGTCGTCTACGCGTGGAAGAACGGTCATCTCCGCAGGTACAAGAAGATCAGCGTGATCATGCTGGCTTGGTCTTGCCTGGTCATGGGCTGGGGACTGTTCCAACTGGTCATCGGGCAGAGCACACCGGTCGTCTTCATCATCGGCTTGCGCTTCTGGCTCCTCTACACGTGGTTCGCCGTGGCGGCCGCGGCCTCGATGAACGAAGCGGATTACCGTGCAGCGATTCGTACTGCCGCTGGCGTGATGGTGCTCCTGGCGCCGCTGGCCATCGTGCAGCACTTTTCGCCACCGGGGGCGCGCATCAACACGCAGCTCGACGGCGATGAAGAGAGCGTGTTCGTCGCGGTGGTCGGCGTCGTCCGGACCACGGGCACCTTCAGTTTCACGGCGGGATACGCCACCTTCCTGACCATGATCGCGCCGATCGTCTTCGGCGTGCTCGGCGCCCGAAAGAGAAACAACCTGCAGTTCGTCTTCGCCGTTGCCGTGTTCATCTCGTTCGTGATGGGCTCGCTGGTCAGCGGCTCCAGAACTGCGGCCATCGCTTCGAGCATGATGCTGGTTGCCTATCTGGTCGGGAGGCTGTTGTTCTCGAAGATGCGGAACAAGCCCGCCGCCTTCGTGGCGGTGGTGGTCGCGCTGGCGTTGACGGCGTTGTTCGCCTTTGTGTTCCGCGAAGCCATCGAGGTTACGCAAACGCGTTTCGAGCAGGCGTCCGCGGCAGAGAACTTCGGTGAGCGCGTGATGACCGTGCTGTTCGGCGAGCCCTGGGTGTACGACATCATGAGCTGGATCGGCTATGGCGTCGGCTACGGTTCCAACCTGGCGACTTATGTCCGCACGGGCAGCGCCGATGTCTTCGCATTGGCCGAAGCGGAAGGCGGCCGGATCTTGATGGAAGGCGGACTGCTCGGCTTTGCCTACCTGGCCCTCAAGATGGTCGTGATCGGCGTCGGCGCCTTCTGGAGCCTCAGAGTCTCGATCAAGACCAACTCACCCTACGCAGCACTGCTCTGGCTCACCACCGCGCTTGCCGTGGTGAGTTGGCCGGCCCTGGGCAATCTCACGGCGAACGGGTTGCTGGGCATCATGCTCGCATTCGCACTCTTGGTCTTCCGGCATCCGAGGCTCGAGATCTTTCCACCGCGCGCTTCGCGAACGTGAGACTGCTTCACCTCATTCCTTCCGTCGATCCGCGCGGCGGAGGCCCGATCGAGGGAGTGCTGCGCATCCACGAGGCGCTGGCGAGGATGGGCCACGAAGGCGTGCTCGTGAGCCTGGACGCCCCCGACGCGCCGTTCGTGCGCGATTGTCCCGCGACGGTTGCCGCGCTCGGCCCCGCGGTCGCGGGCTATGGCTACACCCCGCGCCTCGTCCCGTGGCTGAAAGAGCACGCGAGCACGTTCGACGCTGTCATCGTCAATGGCCTCTGGCAGTACGTCGGTTTTGCAGCATGGCGCGTCCTGCACGATTCAGACACGCCCTACTTCGTCTACAGCCACGGCATGCTCGATCCGTGGTTCAAGCACCGCTACCCGCTCAAACATCTAAAGAAGTGGCTCTATTGGCCCTGGGGCGAATACCGCGTGCTGCGCGACGCACGCGCGGTGCTCTTCACCTGCGAGGAAGAGCGCTTGCTGGCGCGTCAATCGTTCTGGCTGTATCGCTGCCGAGAAGTGGTCGGGTCGTACGGTACAACGGTTCCGGTGCAGGACGCGCAGGCACTGTCCGCTGCGTTCCATGCCGCCTTCCCTGGCCTCGAAGAAAAGCGTCTGCTTCTCTTCCTTGGGCGCGTGCACGAAAAGAAGGGATGCGACCTGCTTATCGAAGCGTTCGCGCGCGTGGCGGGCCAACAGCCCGATCTGCAACTGGTGATCGCCGGACCGGGCGAAGAGCAGCTCGTGAGCGAGCTGAAGAGGCGTGCCGAAGCCCTGGGAATCGCGGCCCGCATCAGCTGGACGGGCATGCTCACCGGCGACCTGAAATGGGGCGCGTTCCACGCCTGCGAAGTTTTCTGCCTGCCGTCGCACCAGGAGAACTTCGGCATTGCGGTTGCAGAAGCGCTGGCCTGCTCGCGGCCCGTGCTGATCAGCAACAAGGTCAACATCTGGCGCGAGATCGAAGAGGATGGCGGGGGTTTCGTCGAAAACGATACGCTTGATGGAACCGTTGCACTGCTGCAGCGCTGGCTGGCCACCTCGCCGGCCGAACTCGACGCCATGCAGCAAGCTGCATTGGACTGCTTCGACCGCCGATTTCAGATGGATCAAGTCGCGCAGAATCTCGTTCGCATCGTCCACGAGTATTCGCCGCGAGGCGTAGCGCACGCCACCTCCTGATTCATGAAAATTCTCGTCTATGGCATCAATTTTTCTCCCGAACTGACCGGCATCGGCAAGTACACGGGGGAAATGGTTGCGTGGCTCGCTCAGCATGGACACGACGTGCGCGTCGTGACCGCGCCGCCCTACTACCCGGATTGGGCCGTGTGGCCGGGCTATCGCGCGTCGCGCTATACGCGCGAGACGTGGAATGGCGCGACCCTGTTTCGCGCGCCCTTGTGGGTGCCGCGAAAGGTGACCGGGATGAAGCGCCTGGCGCATCTGGCGAGCTTCGCGCTCGCGAGCATTCCCGCGCTGGTGGCGCAGTGGCGCTGGCGGCCCGATGTGATCTGGATGACTGAGCCTCCGCTTTTCTGCGCCCCCGCTGCGCTGGCCTTCGCCCGCCTGCGGTCCGCGAAGGCATGGCTCCACATCCAGGACTACGAGATCGATGCGGCTTTCGAACTCGGGATGCTGAAGGGCGCGCGCCTGCGAGAGTGGGTGACGCGGGCGGAAGGGAGCTTGATGCGCCGCTTCGACCGCATCTCC
>JAHJOG010000142.1 GCA_018820395.1 Gammaproteobacteria bacterium
GAACTTCGCGTTGCCCTGCGGCTCGACCCGCTTGATGAGTTCAGCTAGCGAATAGCCGACCCAGGGAATCACCATCGACCAGCCCTCGACGCAGCGCAGCTTGTAGATCCGCTCTTCTTGCGCGCTCAGCTTGATCAGGTCTTCGATGCCGTATTTGCCCGGCTTCTTGACCAGCCCTTCGACCTCGACAGTCCACGGCCTCGTCTTGAGGCTGCCGGCGTTCTTGGCAGGATCGCTCTTGTCGGTTCCGAATTCGTAGAAATTGTTGTAGGTGGTGACGTCCTTGTAGTCGGTCACCTTTTCCATCGTCTGGGCGCCGGGCACCGACGACTTCACGCCTGGAAGCGCCGCAAGACCACCGCCCTTCGCGGTTTGAGCCAACGCTTCTCGGCCTGCCCACGAGGCAAGCGCCACACCGGCAGCGCCTCCTGCAAGCAGTTTCAGCGCCTCGCGCCGCCCTTCGTAGACCTCTCGTGGAGTGATCTCGCTCGGCAGCGGGTGAATGAAGCCATCGTCTCGGGACTGAATCAGCATGAAATACCTTTCGCGTGAATCGCTCTGTGTGGACCTAGTTCGCTCTGAGCTGTTCTGAGGTTACGCACGATCCGCCGCCGCAGTTTTCATAAATTTGTGAAGAATGCGCGGTCTGGCCCTACAAGGTGCCGTAACTGTGCAAGCCACTCAGGAACATGTTGACGCCGAGGAAGGCAAAGGTCGTGACAGCCAGCCCGCCCAACGCCCACCAGGCCGCGACCGTGCCGCGAAGCCCCTTGACCAACCGCATGTGCAACCACGCCGCGTAGTTGAGCCAAACGATCAATGCCCAGGTCTCTTTCGGGTCCCAGCTCCAGTAACCGCCCCAGGCGTCGGCGGCCCAGAGCGCACCGAGCACGGTGGCGATGGTGAAGAAGGCAAAGCCCACCGTGATGGACTTGTACATCACGTCGTCCAGCACTTCGTTCGAAGGCAGGCGAGCCGCGATGCGCTTTCTGCCCAGCAGAATGCCGGCCGCGATCAACGCGGACAAGGCTGCATAGCCCACCCAGTAGCTACCACCCGCCTCCTGCACCCGCTGGCGAAAAGCGACCGGCACGAAACAAAGGGCGATGCCGAGCAGCCAGATCGGCGTGAGTCGGTACCAGCGAACTTCATTGGCCTGCTCCTTGACCAGGTAGGCGAAAGCGACCATGGCTGCCAGCGAGAAGGTGCCGTAGCCGATGAAGTTGGCCGGCACATGCAGCTTCATCCACCAGCTCTGCAAGGCCGGCACCAAGGGCTGAATCTCCTGCGCGTCGCGCACCAGCGTGTACCAGAGCAGAAAGCCGACCGCCGCACTGACCACCAGCATCACGAACGCGCCCAGTGCGCGGGTGGCGTAGCGCGATTCGAAATACAGATAGAACGCGGTGGTCAACCAGCAGAACAGGACGAAGACTTCATAGAGATTGCTGACCGGGATGTGCCCGATATCGGGCCCGAGCAAGTGGCTTTCGTACCAGCGCACCATCGTGCCGATGAGGGCCATCGTCACCGCCGCCCAGGCGATTCGCGACCCGATCAGCTCCATGGTGTCGGCTTGCTTGCCGCCGACGAAACCGAGCCAGTAGAAGATCGTGCTCATGAAGAAGAGCGTGCTCATCCACAGGATGGCCGACTGGCTCGACAGGAAATACTTCAACCAGAACACCGTCTCGGCCCGGCCGAGGTCACCCTGGTACGACACGATGGCCAGCAGTGCCGCGCAGGCGACCACGATCGCCAGCACGCGCAGAGGCCGCCAGAACCAGCCGAGCCAGATCGCGGCAGGCATCGTTGCGAGCAGGATGGCTTTTTCGTAATAGTCCATCACCCCCGCGTAGCGCGAGAAGGCGAACAGTCCGCCGGCCAGGACCAGTGCGGCAAAGACCCAGTCGAACGCGTTACGCCGCGTGAGCCAGCCTTCGTTCAGCGTGAGTGTGGTGGTGTTCATGGCGCAGTCTCTTTTCTTAGGTCAAGCAGCTTGTGCTTCAGGTGCTCGAATTCTCGGTCGCTGTC
>JAHJOG010000143.1 GCA_018820395.1 Gammaproteobacteria bacterium
CTGGATGCCAACGTTGCCAAGGCCCTCGGCGCGCCACCGGCCGGCGGCGAGCGGCCTGCCGCCAAGGCTCCCGCCAAGTCCAGCAACAAGAAGTGACCCGCGCGCCAGCCACACGTCCCTACAACTTCTCCGCTGGGCCGGCTGCCATGCCGGAGGCGGTGCTGAAACGTGCCGCGAGCGACATGCTCGACTGGCACGGCAGCGGCATGAGCGTGATGGAAATGAGCCATCGCGGAAAAGAGTTCGGCGCCATCTGCGCAGAAGCCGAAGCGGACTTTCGCGCTTTGATGGCAGTACCCGAAGAGTTCCAGGTGCTCTTCATGCAAGGCGGCGGATTGGGCGAGAACGCCATCGTTCCGCTGAATCTGTCGCAGGGGCGGACCGTCGATTTCATCGTCACGGGAAGCTGGAGCAGCAAGTCTCTCAAGGAGGCGCAACGCTACTGCGAGGCCCGGCTTGCCGCCACCAACGCGCCGAGCGACTACACCCGAATGCCGGCGCCTTCGAGTTGGGAGCTTTCGACCGATGCGGCCTATGTGCACCTGTGCAGCAACGAAACCATTCACGGTGTGGAGTTTCAGGAACTTCCCGACCTGAAGGCGCTTGGCAGCCGGGCTCCGCTCGTGATCGACTTTTCTTCCCATGTGGCGTCCCGGCCGGTGGACTGGAGCAAGGTCGGGCTTGCCTTTGGTGGCGCGCAGAAGAATCTTGGCCCGGCGGGCCTCACCATCGTCGTGGTTCGCAACGAACTGTTGGGGCATGCGCTCGACATTTGTCCGTCGGCCTTCAACTACAAGACCGTGGCCGACAACGGGTCGATGTACAACACCCCCCCGACCTGGGCCATCTATGTGGCCGGACTCACCTTTAAATGGCTCCTTCAGCAGACCGAAGGCGCGCTCAGCGGCATTGCGGCGATGGAACATCGGAACATCGCCAAGTCGAGCCTCTTGTATGACTTCATCGACAGCTCCAGCCTGTATTCCAACAAAGTCGCCGTCGACTGTCGCTCCCGGATGAATATTCCGTTCTTTCTCGGCGACGAGTCACTCAACGACGCCTTCCTGGCCGGGGCGCGCGAAGCGGGCCTGCTTCAGTTGAAGGGTCACAAGTCGGTCGGTGGAATGCGTGCCAGCATCTACAACGCCATGCCGCTCGCAGGCGTGCAGGCGCTCGTGGCCTACATGAGAGAATTCGAGCGGTCGCGCGCCTAGAACTGCGCGCCGCCCGACCGATGACCGCCACAACCCCTCCTTCGCGTGCCTCCGACCATTCCGCAGACCTTTCGGACCTGCGCGTCAAAATCGATTCGCTCGATCGGCAACTGATCGAACTCCTCAACCAGAGGGCCCGCGTGGCCGAGCAGGTGGGTGAGATCAAGAAGCGCGAGGGCACTCCGTACTTTCGCCCTGACCGGGTTGCGCAGGTCATCGAGAAGATGATCGAGAGCAACACCGGCCCGCTCAAGCCCTTGCATGTGGCAGCCATCTGGCGCGAGATCACATCGGCGTGTCTGGCGCTGGAGTCACCGCAGCGCGTGGCAGTGCTTGGCCCTGAGGGCACGTTTTGCGAACAGGCCGCGGTCGAGTATTTCGGTGGTGCCGCCGACCTGATCTATTGCGCGAGCTTCGATGAAGTCTTCCACGCCACGGCGGCGGGGAGCGCGCAGTACGGCGTGGTCGGCATCGAGAACTCGACCGAAGGCGTGGTGACACGATCGCTCGACCTGCTCCTGCATTCGCCCACGCACGTGGTGGGCGAAGTCAGCCTCCTGGTACGTCACCATCTGCTGCGCCAGCAGAACTCGCTCGACGACATCGAGGCGGTACTGGCTCATCCCCAGGCATTGGCGCAATGCCAGAGCTGGTTGTCGAAGCATTTGCCGAAAGCCGAAAAGCGAGCGGTGTCGAGCAACGCCGAAGGCGCGCGTCTTGCGGCGACGCAGCCCACCTGGGCAGCACTTGCCAGCGAGCGTGCCGCCACCCGTTTTGGCCTGCACATCGTCGCGCACGCCATCCAGGACGATTCGTACAACCGCACCCGTTTCGCGGTGATCTGCCTGCCGCAGACCTTGACGACGCCACCTGCGTCGGGCCGCGATTGCACCAGCCTGGTCGTCTCGGTGCCCAACCGGCCGGGCGCCGTGCACGACCTGCTCGTTCCGTTGAAGAACAACAACGTGTCAATGACGCGCTTCGAATCACGGCCCGCACGCACCGGCCAGTGGGAGTACTACTTCTACATCGACCTCGACGGCCATCCGTCCCAGCCGAACGTCGCCGCCGCACTGACCGACCTTCGCAAGCTATGCGCGTTCTACAAGGTCATCGGCGCGTACCCTGTCACTGCATGAGACGGCGATGTTCGACCAGCTCGGCCTGATCGGCTGCGGCCTCATCGGAGGCTCTTTCGCACTGGCGCTCAAGAAGGCGGGCCTCGTCAAGCGCGTCGTCGGCTACAGCAAGTCGCCCTCCACCACCGAGCGTGCTCGCCAGTTGGGCGTGATCGATATTGCGGCGCCTTCTGCACTGACCGCTGTGTCGGGTGCCGACATCGTGCTGATCGCCGTGCCGGTCGGAGCATCTGAAGCCGCATTCAAGGCGATTCGCCATGGAATTTCCGGGCAAACGCTCGTGATGGACGTGGGGTCCACCAAGCTCGACGTGATCGAAGCCGCTCGCAGCGGCCTGCAGGATCAATTTGCCGCCTTCGTCCCTGCCCATCCCATCGCGGGCAAGGAGGTCTCGGGGGTCGAGCATGCGGACGCAACGCTGTTCTCCGGGCGCCGCGTCATCGTGACGCCCGTCAAGGCAACTTTGCGATCCAACGTCCAGCGCGCCACGCGCGTCTGGACCGGCATCGGTGCCAAGGTCTCCACCATGACGCCGGAAGCGCACGACAGCGCCCTGGCCGCCGTGAGTCACCTGCCGCATCTGCTCGCCTTCGCGTTCATCCAGTCGCTCGGCTCGCACGAGAACGGCGAGCAGTTCCTGGAATTCGCGGGCCCCGGCTTCAGGGATTTCACACGCATCGCGGCCAGCGATCCTGCGGTCTGGCGTGACATCCTGCTTGCCAACCGAACTCAGGTCAGCGCCCATTCGCAGGCTTTCCGTCGCAGCTTGAGCGAATTCGAAGCGCTCATGGCTTCCGGTGACGGTCAACGGCTCGAAGAAGCGATCGCCAAGGCCAGTGGCAGCCGCTCGCAATGGCGACCGGGCTCCGACCCCTCTTCCGACTGACCATGTTCGACACCCGATTTCTCGATCTTCCGCCGATGCTGGAAGCCGGTGGCACGGTGCGTTTGCCGGGATCGAAAAGCATCTCGAACCGCGTGCTGCTGCTCGCAGCGCTCGCGGCCGGAACCACCCGGGTGCACGACCTGCTCGATTCCGACGACACGCGCGTGATGCTCGAAGCGCTGCGCACCCTCGGCTGCGGCGTCGCTCGCCAACACGGCACCGTGTCGATCACCGGACTGGCGGGACAGCTCGGCCAGTCCGCCGGATCGCTTTTTCTCGGCAACGCCGGAACCGCCATGCGGCCTCTGACCGCGGCGCTCTCCCTGCTCGGAGGAGAGTTCGAGCTGAGCGGCGTGCCGCGCATGCACGAAAGGCCGATCGGCGATCTGGTCGACGCGCTCACCCAACTCGGCTGCCAAATCGACTACCTCGGCAACCCGGGCTACCCGCCGCTGCGCATCCACCCGGTCAGTCCGGATGCACTGCAACTCGATGCGCCGATCCGCGTTCGAGGCGACGTTTCGAGCCAGTTCCTCACTGCCCTGCTGCTGGCCTTGCCGCTCGTGGCACGCAAGGACATCGTGATCGAGGTCGTGGGCGAGCTGATTTCCAAGCCATACGTCGAGATCACGCTCAACCTGCTCTCGCGCTTCGGGATCGAGGTCCGGCGCAACGACTGGCAGACCTTCGTCATCCCGGCGGCCAGCCGGTACCAGTCGCCCGGCGATATCCACGTCGAAGCCGACGCCTCGTCGGCCAGTTACTTCATCGCGCTGGGTGCCATGGCGGCCGGCGCCGTGGATGGGCGGCCGCCCTTGCGCATCGAGGGTGTCGGTGCCGACTCGATCCAGGGAGACATCCGTTTCGTCGATGCCGCCCGGCAGATGGGCGCACACGTCGACAGTGGTCCCAACTGGCTCGAGATCTCGCGCCGGTCGTGGCCGCTGAAGGCGATCGATATCGACGCCAATCACATTCCCGACGCTGCCATGACGTTGGCAGTCATGGCGCTCTTCGCCGACGGGCCCTGCACGTTGCGCAACATCGCGAGCTGGCGGGTGAAGGAAACGGATCGCATCGACGCGATGGCGGCTGAGCTCCGCAAGCTGGGTGCACACGTCGACGACGGGCCCGACTTCATTCGGGTTCACCCGCTGGCCGCAGCCGATTGGCGCGCGGCCTCCATCCACACCTATGACGACCATCGGGTGGCGATGTGTTTTTCGCTCGCTGCGTTCAACCCGGCCGGGCTGCCGGTGCGCATTCTCGAGCCGCAGTGTGTCGCCAAGACCTTCCCGGACTATTTCGAGGCCTTGTTCTCCGTCTCGGTGCCAGCCTCGGTCCCTGTGATCTGCATCGATGGGCCGACCGCTTCGGGCAAGGGAACGCTGGCGGCCACGGTCGCGCGCGAACTCGGCTACCACTACCTGGACTCGGGCTCGCTCTACCGCGTGACCGGGCTGGCCATGCGGCGCAACGGGATGGAGCCGGATGCCGCACACGAATCCCGCATCGCCGCGCTGGCTTGCTCCCTCTCGCTCGAATTCGACCACGGCAAGGTGCTGCTGGACGGCGTCGACATCGGCGAGGCAATCCGCACTGAAGCGGCAGGCATGGACGCCTCCCGGGTGTCGGCCCTTCCCGAAGTCAGGCAGGCGCTCTTGACCTTGCAGAAAGGGTTCCGCAGCTTGCCCGGGCTGGTCGCCGACGGCCGCGACATGGGAACCGTCATCTTCCCGGACGCGACGCTCAAGATCTACCTGACCGCCAGCGCCGCCCACCGCGCCGAACGCCGGCATAAGCAATTGATTTCAAAGGGTATTTCTGCTAACATCGAAGACCTTCGCGGCGACCTCGAAGCGCGCGACGCCAGGGACTCTTCCCGCAGCGTCGCACCCTTGAAGCCAGCGCCCGATGCCCGCCTCCTGGACAATTCACACCTCTCGATCGAGCAATCGGTCGATCAGGTGTTGGCCTGGTGGCAGGAAGTGCAGCCCTTCAAGGAAACCTGAAGGGCCTTTCGTTCCAGCAGGTTCCCTCCGCGCGACTGCGCAACGGCCTGCTGGTTGTTCAACCAACCCGGGCTCCCGCCCACACAACCGCCGTCTACAGACCCACGCAGTCGCATGCAATTTCGCAATGGCGACCTGGAACCCTGCCTGACGGAAGGAAACATCAATGTCTGAATCATTTGCCGACCTGTTCGAAGAATCCCTGAAGCGTTCCGAAATGCGCAGCGGCGAGGTCATCACGGCCGAAGTCGTTCGCGTCGAGCACAACCACGTGGTGGTCAACGCCGGCCTCAAGTCCGAAGCCTATGTGCCGATCGAAGAATTCAAGAACGACAAGGGCGAACTCGAAGTGCAGGCCGGCGATTTCGTCTCGGTGGCCATCGGAAGCGTCGAGAACGGCTACGGCGACACCATTCTTTCGCGCGACACTGCCAAGCGCCTGGCATCGTGGCTCGCGCTCGAAAAAGCACTCGAATCCGGCGACTTCGTCACCGGCACCACCAGCGGCAAGGTCAAGGGCGGCCTAACCGTGCTGGTCAACGGCATCCGCGCCTTCCTGCCGGGTTCGCTGATCGACACGCGGCCCATCAAGGACCTGACGCCCTACGAGAACAAGACCCTCGAATTCAAGGTGATCAAGCTCGATCGCAAGCGCAACAACGTGGTGCTGTCGCGCCGCGCGGTGGTCGAGGCGAGCATGGGCGAAGAGCGCGCCAAGCTCATGGAAACGCTCAAGGAAGGCGCCGTCGTTCGCGGTGTCGTCAAGAACATCAC
>JAHJOG010000144.1 GCA_018820395.1 Gammaproteobacteria bacterium
CGACGCGCTCGGCAACGGGCTGTCGTCGTCGCCGTCCAACAGCACCTCGCAGCCGGGGGCACTGTTTCCGCGGTTCTCGATCCGCGACATGGTGGAGTCGCAACGCCGGCTGCTGGACCATCTGGGCGTCGACCAGCTCGCCGCCGTGGTCGGCGCATCGATGGGTGGCATGCAGGCGGTGCAGTGGGCCGTGAGCCATCCGGACCGGATGCGCTCTCTCGTGGCGATGGTGCCGATGGCGCGCAGCGCGCGATGGTCGCAGCTGGTCAACGAGATGTCGCGGCGCGCACTCTTCGCCGATGCCGACTGCCTGCAGCCGCGGCCGCGCGACGAGGCCATGCGGCTCTGGGTGCCGCTCACCCAACTGGTGATGCCGCGCAGCCCGGAGGCGCTCGAATCCTTCGGTGCCGACGCGCTCCGAGCCTGGCTGGCCGAACGGGAGCACAGCCTGGCGCTCGAAGGGCCGGACGCCTTCGACTGGTGCCGGCAGACCTGGGCCTACGACGACCACGACGTGGGCAGAACGCCCGGCTTCGGCGGCGATACCGCGCGGGCGCTCGGGCAGGTGCGCGCACGCACGCTGGTGCTCGCGCCGTCGAGCGACCTGTACAACCCGCCGTTTGCTGCACGGGCGATGTGCGATGCAATTCCGGGAGCGCGCTTCGTCGAACTGCCGGGCGACGAAGGCCACGCCAGTGCGAGTGGAGGTGCGCACGCGGCAACCGCCGTGCTGCGCCGGGAGATCGGCGCCTTTCTGTCGGCTGACTCAGGCGCGACGTCGTGAGCCGGGTCGCCGGCGGCGCCCGGGTCGGGCTCAGCCCGTCGCGCCGAACATGGCGCCCACCCCGGCAGTGATCGCCATCGCGAGAGCGCCCCAGAAAGTCACTCGCCAGGTTCCGGCCAGCAGGCCGGCTCCGCCGACTCGGGCAGCCACCGCACCCAGCAAGGCAAGGAAGATCAGTGATGTGAGTGCAACCCAGGGCATGAGCCCGTTCACCGGAACCAGCGCCGCCACGACAAGCGGCAAGGCCGCACCCACCGCGAAGCTCGCCGCGGAGGCCAGCGCGGCTTGAATGGGCCGGGCGCTCAGGTCTTCGGAAAAGCCGAGTTCGTCGCGCGCATGCGCGCCCAGCGCGTCGCGCGCCATCAATTGTTCAGCCACCTGCTGCGCCAGCGGCGGCTCCAGCCCGCGTGCGACGTAGATCGCCGCGAGCTCCCGCTTTTCCCCCGACGGATCTTTCCGCAACTCTGCGCTTTCGCGCGCCAGATCGGCCTTCTCGGTATCCGCTTGGGAATGGACCGACACGTATTCGCCTGCGGCCATCGACATCGCGCCCGCCACGAGCCCGGCGACGCCCGTCACGAGGATGCTGGTGTGGCTGGCACTCGCCGCGGCCACGCCGAGCATCAGGCTGCCGGTCGAGACGATGCCGTCGTTCGCCCCGAGTACCGCGGCGCGCAGCCAGCCGATGCGTGACGTGCGGTGGCTCTCGGTGTGACGTCGCGCACGGGTGAGGGGACCTTGCATCGATGTTCCTTGCACACGAAAAGTGGAATGCCGACGAGCTTAGTGCACGTTCGTGCGCGGTTCTTGACAACGGTCATGTCCCGTGCAGGCGTTGCCGTGCGATGGCTGTCGGGCAAGCTTTTCTGTGTGCACCACCGAACAGACGGCACGGCCGATTCGCGCTAGAAGAGTTCAACGCATCAGGAGGCGCCACATGGAACTCGATCTCGATGCCCCCGGCGTCCTCTACCGCGGCTGGGAAATTCGCAGCCGTCTCACCCATCTGTCGATCGAAGGCACCGTCGCGGCCTCTGCCGAGGTCTACCTGCGTGGCGACTGCAAATGCCACTTCGTGTCCTGCAGGCAGTTCGTGCTCGGTGACCAGGCGCTGGCCGCCATCGAGGACAAGGCGACGCGGTGGATCGATCAACGCCAACCCACTATGTGAAGACCATGTCCGACGCACCTTTTTTCCACGAGCCTTCGGGCACCATCCGCTTCTGGGTTCAGATCGACGGAGAGTATGTCGGCGGCAGCATCGCCAAGGAAACGCTGCACTATTGCTATTACCCGAAGGCCAGCGACGACCAGCCGTTGGAGACCTACACGCGTCACGCGCAGGAAATCGAGTCGGCCGTGCGCCGCCGCTTTGCGCAGGGGTCGACGTCTCCGATTCTCATTCGGGACTACGACTTGCACGATGCGAGCGGAAAGGGTGTGGAATAGCTCTCCGCGGCGAAGGCATGCCTCAGCGCGCTTCGATCTCCAGACTCCAGAGGCCTTGCAACGCTGCGCGGTTGCATCGTGCGCGGTGCAGAAGCGCGCTCTGCGCCTCGGCGCGGTGAGCATGCTGTCCTGCCCAGATGTCAAGCGCTGGATGCTGCAGCGCGCGCGCGAATGAAAACGACAACGGCCATGGCAGCGGGTGGCGACGGTTCGAGGGCACCGCAGTGCTTGAGGGGCCGAACATCGTGTGCATGGCATTGAGCCTGCAACTTGCGTCCACCGCGGTCTGACCGCCTGAGAGGAAGGCGATCCCCGGCACCGCCCCCGGGACCGTGCGAAGAAGGCACAGCACCGTCGCGGCGGCCACTTCTTCGGCGGTGTTCTGGTCGGCGCAGCCCAATCCCGCAACCACCATGTTCGGCTTGAGGATCACGGCTTCGAGCATCACGCCTTGACACACGAGTTGCTCGAAGACGCTGTGCAGGACCTGCTCCGTTACTTCTGCGCAGCGCGCCAGTGTGTGGTCTCCATCCATGAGAACTTCGGGCTCGATGATGGGGACCAGACCTGCTTCCTGGCACAAGGCCGCATAGCGGGCCAACGCATGGGCGTTGGCTTCGATGCAGGCCGAACTGGGGCGCTCTGGCCAACGGCCTGCCGGAGCGGGCGCAATCACTCCGCGCCATTTGGCAAAACGCGCACCGAGTCGGAAATAGTCCTGCAAACGCTCTCGCAGCCCGTCGAGGCCTTCGGTCACGTGCTCGCCCGGGTGCCCGGCCAAGGCCTTTGCGCCCGTGTCCACCTTGATGCCGACGAGCATTCCGGCGTTGCGGGCGATCTGTGCGAGCGGCGTGCCGTCGGTGGACATCTGACGCAGGGTCTCGTCGACCAGAATCACGCCATTGATGCATTCGGCCAGCGCGGGCGTGGTGATCAGCAGTTCGCGGTAGGCGCGCCGCATGTCCTCCGTCTGCGCAATGCCGACACTGGCAAAGCGCTTGTTGCACGTGGAAATGCTCTCGTCCATGGCCAGCAGGCCGCGATGGCCAGCCACCATGGCCGCTGCGGTCTCCTGGAGCGCTACTGAAGCAACGGGCTCTGACATTCGGTTCTCCTGTCGACGCCATGGTCAGCGCGACGAGGCGCCGGCCCTGGCGGCAAGCCAGCGCATCGACGCTTTCTACGATGAAGTGATGGTAGTGCGATCCCGAACGGAGCACGGCGCAATCGCAGCAAATTCGCTTCCGTTGGGCGCCGCCTTGCGTTGCAGGAGGGTTTGACATCGTTGTGTGCGCCAGCAGACAGACGACGAGGTGAATGAGGCAGACAGTACCTGGATCCAAGCGCATGGCTTCCATCGCGCAGCTGGGGCGACTGCGCCGCGGGCCCCTCAATTGGTGACGCCCTGCTTTGCGGGCCGGATTGCCCGACCATCCACTCGAACCGATGCCGATCAACGGCCTGCCCGAACCCGCCGACCTACGTTCCAAGCCAGATCGCCCATGCGGCCGGGTCGCGGCCGTGCGGGGCAGTGTCGTCGACGTGCGTTTCGACGCCGACCTTCCGCCGATCCGGACTCTGCTGCGGGCCGGAGAAAACGACCAGATGGCGTTCGAGGTGCTGTCTCAACTCGATGCTCGCCATGTTCGTGGCATCGCGCTCACGCCCACGCAGGGTCTGGCGCGCGGCATGCCGGTGATCAGCACCGGAGGTCCTCTGAAGGTGCCGGTCGGCAAGGCGATCCTGTCGCGCATGTTCGACGTGTTCGGCCGCACCATCGACCGCCTGGAAGAGCCCGTGGGCGTCACCTGGCGTTCGGTGCATCACGCACCACCGCCGCTGGTCGACCGTTCGACACGATCGGTTGTCTTCGAGACGGGAATCAAGATCATCGATGTACTGATGCCGCTGGAGACGGGCGGGAAGGCGGGGCTCTTCGGCGGCGCAGGGGTCGGCAAGACGGTGCTCTTGACCGAGATGATTCACAACATGGTCGGCAAGCACAAGGGCATCAGCATCTTCTGCGGCATCGGCGAGCGCTGTCGCGAAGGCCAGGACCTGTACGCAGAGATGAAGGACGCAGGAGTGCTGCAACACATGGTGATGATGTTCGGTCAGATGAACGAGCCGCCGGGCGCCCGCTTCCGGGTCGGGCAGGCGGCACTCACCATCGCCGAATATTTTCGCGACGACGAACATCGCGACGTGCTGCTGCTCATCGACAACATCTTCCGGTTCATCCAGGCGGGCTCCGAGGTTTCCGGGCTGATGGGCCAGATGCCCTCGCGCTTGGGCTACCAGCCGACCATGGGCACCGAACTCGCCGAACTGGAGGAGCGAATCGCCAATACCGGCAGCGGTGCGATCACTTCGATCCAGGCTGTCTATGTGCCGGCCGACGATTTCACGGATCCGGCGGCAGTGCATACCTTCTCGCATCTGTCGGCATCGATCGTGCTGTCGCGCAAACGAGCGAGCGAGGGGCTTTTTCCCGCGATCGATCCGCTGCAGTCCAACTCCAAGATGGCCGTGCCCGGGATCGTCGGTGAGCGTCATTACGTGCTTGCGCAGCAGATCCGACGCACGCTGGCGCAGTATGCGGAGCTGAAGGACATCATCGCGATGCTCGGGCTGGAGCAGTTGTCGTCAGAGGACCGCAAGGTCGTCGCGCGCGCGCGGCGCCTCGAGCGATTTCTCACCCAACCCTTCTTCACGACCGAGCAGTTCACCGGACTGCAGGGAAAACTGGTGAGCGTCGCCGACGCATTGGACGGCTGCGGCCGCATCCTGGAGGACGAGTTCACGGACCTTCCGGAAAGTGCCCTGTACATGATCGGCGCCATCTCGGAAGCAAAAACCGGCCGCGCGGCCTCGAAGAAGTCGGGCAAGCGTGCAACGCCGACTGCGTCCGAAGAAGAGGCTCTTCGTGCGGCTTAGGGTGCTTCTGCCGTTTCGCGTGTTTGCCGACATGAGCGGCGTCAACTGCGTGGTCGCCGAGACGACAGAGGGTACCTTCGGCCTGCTGCCGCACCGGCTCGATTGCGTCGCAGCGCTGGTTCCAGGCATCTTGAGTTACCAGTCGGAGGTCGACGGCGAAGCATTCATGGCCGTCGACCAAGGAGTGTTGATGAAAGTCGGGGATCGTGTGACTGTGTGCGTACGACGTGCTATCGCAGGTGCCGACCTCGCCGGGCTCCGCGATGCGGTGCAGCAGGACTATCTGAGCCTGAGCACGCAGGAGCAGGACGCACGCGACGCTTCGGGCAAGCTCGAAAGTGGCTTTGTGAGCCGTTTCGCGAAACTTCATCATGAATGACGACCGGCGGCCGCCCTCGCTGGCAGATGTCGTGGGCGACAAGGCCGCGCGCAAGCTGCGCACGCGGCGTGAAGGTGCTCAGGGCGTGTGGTTCGGCCTGGGCACGATGGGTCTGATCGGTTGGTCCGTGGTGGTTCCGACGTTGCTCGGCGCCGCGATCGGGCTCTGGCTGGACAGCCGCCATGTCGGCCGCCATTCGTGGACGCTGGCGTTGCTGGTGGCAGGTCTCGTGCTCGGCTGCATGAACGCCTGGCGCTGGGTGGCCAAGGAGGATCGCGAGATGCACCATGACGAATGAACCGATCTTCCCGATGCTGATGCTCAGCACCATCGCCGGTGCCGCTCTGGGCGCATTCTTCTTTGGTGGCTTGTGGTGGAGTCTGCGGAGGGGGCTTGGTTCGCCTCGGCCGGCCCTCTGGCAACTCGGCAGCGCGATCGTGCGCACGGTGGTGGTGCTTTGCGGCTTCCTTGTCACGAGCGCCGGAAGCTGGCAGCGAATGCTGGCCGGGGTCGCAGGCTTCATCGTCGCCCGCATGTTGATCACCCGGTGGGTGCGTCGCATGCCCGAGCGTGGCGCTGATGCGATGGAAAGGGCACGCCATGCGCCTCGGCCCTGACCAACTCGTCTTCTGGCAGCACGGGTTCTTCAAACTCAATGGCACCATCGCGTTCACGTGGGCACTGATGGTTGTGCTCGTGCTCGGATCGTGGCTGATCACGCGCAGGCTCACGGTCGAACATCGGCGCTCTCGATTGCAGAACCTGCTCGAGATCGTGGTCACCGGCATCGCAGGGCAGATCGGGGAGGTCGGTTTGAAGTCCCCCGAAAAATACCTCGGCTTCCTGGGCACGCTGTTTATCTTCGTGGCCGCGGCAAACCTGGCCACCATCGTTCCCGGCTACGAGCCGCCCACCGGTTCGCTGTCGACCACGGTGGCGCTGGCAGCTTGCGTCTTCGTCGCCGTGCCGGCCTTCGGCATCCGCGAGCAAGGGCTAGGCCGCTACCTCAAGTCCTATCTCGAGCCGACCGTCGTGATGTTGCCCTTCAACATCATCAGCGAGGTCTCGCGAACCTTGGCTCTCGCCGTGCGTCTCTTTGGCAACATGATGAGCGGGGCGATGATCATCGGGATCCTGCTGACCATCACGCCTTTCCTGTTTCCCGTGGTCATGACGTTGCTCGGCCTGCTGACCGGCATGGTTCAGGCCTACATATTCACGATCCTGGCAGCGGTGTACGTGGCTGCAGCGACGCTTTCTCCGCGATCCGAGCCGTCCGCGCCCACCCCCTGAACAACCGCTTTCTGGAGTTTCAAATGGACAGTCTGACCGTCATCGCAACCGTTTCGATCGTGATCGCAGGGTTGACCACGGGCTTCGGCACCATGGGCCCGGCGTTGGCCGAAGGAAGGGCAGTGGCGTCGGCACTGACTTCGCTGGCTCAGCAGCCCGACGCATCGGCCACCATCACCCGCACGCTTTTCGTCGGCCTGGCGATGATCGAATCCACGGCCATCTACTGCTTTGTCGTATCGATGATCCTTATCTTTGCCAACCCCTTCTGGAACGCCGCCATTGCGCAGGCCGTGGGCAAATAGTCGATGCTGATCGACTGGTTCACCGTCGGCGCTCAGGCGCTCAACTTCGTGGTCCTCGTCTGGCTCATGAAGCGATTTCTGTATGGGCCGGTGCTCGGCGCGATCGCTGCACGCGAAAAGCGCATCGCCGATCAGATTGCAGATGCGAGCGCGAAGGACGCGCAAGCCGGCGCCGAGCGCGAGTCGTTCGAACGCAGGAATGCCGATCTGGACGATCGGAGAGACGCCCTCATGGCGCAAGCCGTGACCGATGCCAAGGACAGGGCCGCTGAATTGATCGACGACGCACGCAAGGCGGCGGATGCGTTGGTCATCGCTCGGCAGCAGGCGCTCGACGCACAGGCGATCAAACTCAGCCGGGACATCGGCATCCGGGCTCGGCACGAGGTGTTCGCCGTGGCTCGCCGCGCGCTGAGCGATCTGGGCACGGTGAACCTCGAGTCGTGCATCGCCGATGTCTTCGTGCGGCGCCTGCGTGGGTTGCCCGAATCGGCCAAGGCGACCCTTGCCGCAGCGATCGGAAGCAGCGAGGACCCTGCCCGAGTGCGCAGCGCGTTCGACCTGACCGATGACCAGCGCGAGTGCATCCGAAATGCGCTCAACGAGTTCTTCATGGCGGATGTGCCCGTGCGCTTCGAGGTGGGTGCGGATCTGATCGGCGGGATCGAGTTGAGAGTAGGCGGACAGGAACTCGCGTGGAGCATCTCGACCTACCTGACGTCGCTGGAGCAGGCTGTCGCCGAACTGATGAGCCCGAGAACACATGCGCCGGAGGCCCTTCACGCATGAACGCGTCATTCGGCAGTCTCGTCGCGTCGATCGACCGCAGCTTTGGCTCGATGAGAGAAGCCTGCGAAGCGTTCAAGCCGCAACTGGCCCCGCAAGAGGTGGGAACTATCCTGCAGGTGGCCACCGGCATCGCCCGGGTCAGCGGCCTGCCGGGCGTGGGCTTCGACGAACTGCTGCAATTTCCCCACGACGTCTACGGCATCGCCTTCAACGTCGATCGCAACGAAATCGGAGTCGTCTTGCTGGGGGACCATTGGGCTTTGCAGGCCGGTGACGAGGTGCGGCGCACCGGGCGCGTGATGGACGTGGCGGTCGGGCCGGGACTGCTCGGCCGTGTGCTCGATCCGTTGGGCAAGGCCCTCGACGGCCTCGGGGAGGTCGAGACGACGCAGCGTCTGCCCATCGAGCGGCCTTCTCCCGCGATCATGGACCGCGCGCCGGTCGGCGTGCCATTGCAGACGGGGCTGAAGGTGATCGACGCGCTGATCCCGATCGGGCGCGGCCAGCGCGAGCTGATTCTGGGCGACCGTCAGACCGGCAAGACCGCCATTGCGATCGACACCATTCTGAATCAGCGCGGTCGAGACGTCGTGTGCGTGTATTGCGCCATTGGTCAGCGTGCATCGGCGGTTGCCAGGACAGTGGCCAGCCTGCGCGAGCACGAGGCCATGGCTTTCACGGTGGTGGTGGTGGCCGAGGGCAATCAACCGCCGGGCCTCGCCTACATCACGCCCTACGCGGCCACCAGCATTGCCGAATACTTCATGGAAGCGGGGCGTGACGTGCTCATCGTCTACGACGACCTCACGCAGCATGCGCGCGCCTACCGCGAACTGTCGTTGCTTCTGCGCAGGCCACCGGGTCGCGAGGCGTTTCCGGGTGACATCTTCTACATTCATTCGCGCCTGCTGGAGCGCTCCACGCACTTGTGCGACGAACTCGGTGGCGGTTCTCTGACTGCGCTGCCCATCATCGAGACCGAGGCGCAGGACATTTCGGCCTACATTCCGACCAATCTGATCTCGATCACCGACGGGCAGATCTGCCTTTCGCCCACGCTTTTCGAGCTCGGGGTGCTCCCGGCGGTGGACGTTGGCACCTCGGTCTCGCGTGTGGGAGGCAAGGCGCAGCGCGGCGCTTACCGTGCCGTCGCCGGCGACTTGAAACTCGCTTACGCGCAATTCGAGGAACTCGAATCTTTCTCGCGCTTCGGTGCCCATCTTGATCAAGCGACGCGCAGAACGATCGAGCACGGAAGGCGCATTCGGGCCTGCCTCAAGCAGGCGCAATTCGATCCTGTGCCGGTACCGGGGCAGATCGCGTTGCTGCTGGCGTTGACGGCGGGTCTGTTCGACGACGTGCCGCTCGACCGCATGACCGAGGCGCAGCACGTCATACAGGCTGCTGCGGCCCGCATTCCACGGGCGGTGTGCGAGCGCTTCGAGACTGCAGCCAAGCTGAGCGACTCCGACCGGGATGCGGTCACCGCCATCGCGAAGCAGGCTCTGGCACCCTTTTGTTCCGATTCCGTCGCAACCACGCCCACGTCATGAGCGACAGCATTGCCACGCTGCGGCGCCAGCTGACCAACGCCGGCGACTTGCACTCGGTCGTGCGAACCATGAAGGCGGTGGCTGCGTCCAGCATCGGGCAGTACGAACGATCGGTACTCGCGCTGCTCGACTACGACCGGACCGTGACCCTCGGGCTCGGTGAATGCTTCCGGCAGGCCAGGGCCGCCGCGGCGGGGCAGCCGGCATCGGTACCGATCAGGCGGTCGGGACGGGTCTGCGCCATCGTTTTCGGCTCGGATCAGGGTTTGGTCGGCCAGTTCAACGACGTGATCGCCGACCACGCGGCCGAGGGTCTGCGCCGACTGGGAGGAACCCCGCATGTATGGGCTGTGGGCGAGCGCGTTCATGCGCGCCTTTCCGAGGCAGGCTTGACGATGGGCGGCCTGTACGCGGTGCCTGCCTCGGTCGATGCCATCGCCCCCCTGGTCGGGCAGATCCAGATCGACGCCGACAGGCAGCCCGGCGATGATCGTGAAGCGCAGATGCATGTCTTTCACAATCGTCCGCTGTCGGGGTCGCTCTATGAGCCTGTCGGTCAGCGGTTGCTGCCTCTCGACATGGACTGGGAGCAGCGGCTGGCGGCCGTTCCTTGGTCGGGAAAGGCGCTGCCTCAAGCCATCGGACAAGGCGCGGCCATACTCGGTGCGCTCGTGCGCGAGTATCTCTTCATCTCGCTGTTCCGGGCGTGCGCCGAATCTCTCGCCAGCGAGAACGCGAGCCGCCTTGCGGCGATGGGACGGGCCGACCGCAACATCGGGGAGCGTCTCGAAGCCTTGCAGGCCAAGTTCCACCGGCTGCGGCAGAGTTCGATCGATGAGGAACTTTTCGACGTCACTTCGGGCTACGAGGCGCTGGCCGCGCACGGCGGCGAATCAAGTCTTGCCGCGGGCACTGGCCGAGGGGTCGAGTGACGGTCATGAACCCTCTTTGCAAAGACATCCTGACGCTCAACGGCGGCTCTTCGAGCATCAAGTTCGCCTGGTATCGGCACGACGGGGCGGCGCTGGTGCGGCGAGTACACGGGCAGATCGAGCGCATCGGCCAGAGCGATGCGTGCCTGGTCGTTGACGATCCTTCCGCCGGGCCACGCTCTCGCATGCCGGCGCCGGCGCACGACTTCACTTCGGCCGCGGCCTTCCTGCTCGACTGGATCGAGGCCCGGCCGGGCTTCGACGCCGTGGCAGCGGTGGGACACCGCGTGGTCCATGGCATGCACCATACGCAGCCGGAGCGCATCACGGACGATTTGCTCGCGGAACTGCATCGGTTCGAATCCGCCGACCCGAGCCATCTGCCGGACGAGCTCCGGCTGATCGAGTTGTTGCGCCAGCGCTGTCCGGACTTGGCTGCGGTCGCCTGCTTCGACACGGCCTTCCACCAGCACATGCCCCGCGTCGCACAAATGCTGCCGCTGCCGCGACGCTACGAGGCGAAGGGCCTGCGGCGCTACGGATTCCACGGTTTGTCCTACGCGTATCTGTGCGAAGAGCTCGCGCGCATCGGCGGCTCGACCACGGCGGAAGGGCGCGTCGTCATGGCGCACATGGGCAACGGCGTCAGCCTCGCGGCGGTTCGCGATGGGCGCAGCATCGACACCAGCATGGGCTTCACGCCGAGCGGCGGCGTTCTCATGGGTACCCGGTCGGGGGATCTCGACCCGGGCATTGCGGCCTGGCTCGAGCGAACCGAAGGGGTGACATCGCACCAGTTCGATCTGATGACCCATCAAGAAGGCGGCCTGCTCGGTGTTTCCGAGACCAGCGCCGACATGCGGGACCTTCTCGAGCGCGAGAACACCGACCCGCGTGCCGCAGAAGCGGTCGCGCTCTTCTGCTATCAGATCAAGAAGATCATCGGTTCGTACGCCGCCGCACTCGGCGGACTCGACACGCTGGTCTTTGCCGGGGGCGTCGGCGAACACGCGGCGCCGGTCCGCGCGCGCATCTGCGAAGGGCTCGGCTTTCTCGGCATCGAACTGGACGTTTCGCGCAACGCTGCGCACGCGGCGCTCGTTTCCACCAATGAAAGTCGGGTCGCGGTGCGGGTCATCCGCACCGACGAGGAACTGATGATCGCCAGATCGGTTTCGCGGCTTCTCGACCTCGGCCACTGATAAAGACAACTGCACCATGACCCATCCCATCACCGACTTCTCGCGCCCGACCCTCGACCCCGCACTTCTCGAACGCATGGACGCCTACTGGCGCGCTGCGAACTACCTGTCGGTCGGGCAGATCTACCTCTGCGACAACCCGCTCCTGAAGCGGCCTCTCGCGCTTGACGACATCAAGCACATGCTGCTCGGCCACTGGGGAACGACGCCGGGGCAGAACTTCATCTATGTGCATCTGAACCGGGTCATCAAGAAGTACGACCTGGACATGGTCTACGTGTCGGGCCCGGGGCATGGGGGCCCCGCAGCGGTGGCCAACACGTACCTGGAAAGCACCTACAGCGAGGTCTATCCCGACATCGGCCAGGACGAAGCCGGGCTGCGCAAGCTGTTCTTGCAGTTCTCGTTTCCGGGCGGGATACCGAGCCACGTCTCACCGGAATGCCCGGGCTCCATCCACGAGGGCGGAGAGCTCGGCTACTCGCTCAGCCATTCGTTCGGCGCGGTCTTCGACAACCCCGAACTGATCGTCGCCTGCGTGGTCGGCGACGGCGAGGCCGAGACCGGCCCGCTTGCCACCGCGTGGCATTCGAACAAGTTCCTCGATCCGGCGACCGACGGCGCGGTCCTGCCCATTCTGCACCTGAACGGCTACAAGATCGCCAATCCGACCCTGCTGGCGCGCATCGGCCACGAGGAACTCGAGCAGCTGATGCGCGGTTATGGATGGACGCCGATCTTCGTCGAAGGCTCCGAGCCGGCATCGATGCACGAGGCCATGGCCGCCGCGCTGGACGTGGCGGTCGAGCAGATCCGCGCGATTCGGCAGGACGCGCGTTCCGTGGGCCGCTCGGAGCGGGCGCGCTGGCCGATGATCGTGCTGCGATCGCCCAAGGGCTGGACCGGGCCGCGCATCGTCGATGGCCGGCAGATCGAAGGCACGTCCCGCGCGCACCAGGTGCCCATCTCCGATCCCGCCACGCACCCGGGCCACCTGGCCCTGCTCGACGACTGGCTGCGCAGCTATCGCCCCGAGGAACTCTTCGACGCTCAAGGACGGCTCAAGCCCGAACTCGCCGAACTCGCGCCCGTCGGCAACCGGCGCATGGGCGCGAACCCGCACGCCAACGGCGGCGCGTTGCTGCGTGACCTGCGACTACCGGACTACCGGGACTATGCGTGCGAGGTCCCCGTGCCTGGATCGCCGGGCATCGGCGACACCCGGGTGTTGGGACCGTTCCTGCGCGACGTCGTGAAGTGGAACGACACGTCGCGCAACTTTCGCATGTTCGGCCCCGACGAAACACTCTCCAACGGCCTGGGTGCGCTCTTCGAAGTCACCTCTCGGCAGTGGGATGCAGCAGTCGATCTCGAAGACGAATTTCTCGCGCCGAGCGGCCGCGTGATGGAGATGCTGAGCGAACACCAGTGCGAAGGCTGGCTCGAAGGCTATCTGCTCACAGGCCGGCACGGCGTCTTCAATTGCTACGAGGCCTTCGTCCACATCATCGATTCGATGTTCAACCAGCACGCCAAGTGGCTCAAGGTGACGGCGCAGATCCCCTGGCGGCGACGCATCGCCTCGCTCAACTACCTGCTCGCCTCGCATGTCTGGCGTCAGGACCACAACGGCTTCACGCACCAGGACCCCGGCTTCATCGACCACGTGGTCAACAAGAAGGCCGAGGTGGTCCGGGTCTACCTGCCGCCCGACGCGAACTGTCTGCTGTCGGTGATGGACCACTGCCTGCGCAGCCGCCACTACGTCAACGTGGTCGTCGCGGGCAAACATCCGGCACCGCAGTGGCTCACCATGGACGCTGCCGTCCGCCATTGCACCCGGGGCATCGGCATCTGGTCGTGGGCGAGCAGCGCGGGCGAACTCGAGCCGGACGTCGTCATGGCGTGCTGCGGCGACGTGCCCACGCTGGAGACGATGGCCGCGGTGTCCATCCTGCGCGAACACCTGCCCGAGCTGAAGGTGCGGGTGGTCAACGTCGTCGACCTCATGCGGCTGCAGTCCGACTCCGAGCATCCGCACGGCCTGAGCGACGGCGACTTCGACGATCTTTTCACTTGCGACAAGCCGGTCATCTTCGCCTTTCACGCCTACCCGTCGCTGGTGCACCGGTTGACCTACCGGCGCCGCAACCACGGCAACCTGCATGTCCACGGCTACAAGGAAGAAGGCACCATCACGACGCCTTTCGACATGACGGTGCTCAACGAGCTCGATCGCTTCCATCTCGTGATCGATGCCGTGGAGCGCCTGCCGCAAACCGGCGAGCGCGGCCTCGCGCTCAAGCGCCGGCTCAAGGACACGCTGCTGGAGCACAAGCTGTACATCCGCAAGCACGGCCGCGACATGCCCGAGATCCACGACTGGAAATGGCAGCCCGCGCATTGAACGCTGCGTGCGCTAGCGCACAGTCGGGCCACTCGTTTGCGTGCAAGGTGGCACTTTCACTGGAGACGAATTGGCTGTTGCGCAGAATCACCTGATCGAACTGTTGCCGCGCAGGGAGCGCACGAAGCTGCTGGCCATCTGCCAGCCGATGGAACTGCATCTTTCGGACACGCTCTGCGTCGCCGGCGACGAGATGCGTCACGTGGTCTTTCCGCTTCAGGGCTTCATCTCGCTGGTCGCCAACACGGATCGTCATCCGGGGCTCGAAGTCGGCATGATCGGAAGAGAAGGAATGCTGGGTGCGCATGTGGCCCTGAACGTCCTGCGCGCGCCGCTGCAGGCGCTCGTTCAGGGCAGTGGCCATGCGTGGCAGGCGCATGCCGAGGCGTTCCGCACGCTGCTGCCGTCATGTCCCGTGCTGCAACGCACTGTCCACAAGTATCTGTACGTGCTCATGTCGCAGCTGGCCTCGTCCGCCGCCTGCCTGCGCTTTCACCTCATCGCGCCGCGCCTGGCCCGCTGGCTGTTGATGAGCCATGACCGGGCGCACTCAAAGCGCTTCGACGTCACGCAGGAGTTTCTTGCGTACATGCTCGGCGTGCGTCGCGTCGGGGTCACGGTGGCGGCGGGCGTGCTGCAGGATCGCGGTCTCATCGCGTACGCGCGTGGACATATCGAGGTCGTCGATCGCAGCGGCCTCGAAGCGGCTGCGTGCAGTTGCTACGAAGCCGATGCGCAGGCCTACAGCCGACAGTTCGCGGGCTCGAAAGCCTGATCCTGCTCGAACCAGGTTGCCTGCGACCGGCTGCCCCCCAGTCCTATCGTGAGGTCTCGTTGGGAAGGAGCCGGTCGTATTCCTTCTTCACGACGGCATAGCACTCGCAGGAGCGTTCTTCGAGCCCGGCACGATCGAGCACGGAGATGCGCCCCCGCGCGTAGCGGATGAGCCCGGCCTTCTGCAGCTTGTACGCGGCTTCGGTGACGCCTTCGCGGCGCACGCCGAGCATGTTCGAAATGAGCTCTTGCGTCATGACGAGTTCGTCGCCGTCCAACCGGTCGAGGCTCAGCAGCAGCCAGCGGCACAACTGCTGGTCCAGCGAGTGGTGCCGGTTGCAAACGGCCGTCTGCGCCATCTGGGTGATGAGCGCCTGCGTGTAGCGCAGCAGCAGATGCAGCACGGGGGCGCGCTTGAACTCTTCCTTGATGACGCTCGACGACAGGCGGAACCCGACGCCGGCGCTCTGAACCACGGCCCGGCTGGTCGTCGATTCGCCGCCCATGAACAAGGAGATGCCGACCAAGCCCTCGTGGCCCACCACCGCGATCTCCGCGGAACCGCCGTCCTCGAGGACGTAGAGCAGCGAGACGATCGCCGTGGTTGGAAAGTAGACGTGGGAGAGCACCTTGTCCGGTTCGTACAGGACCTTGCCCAGCGGTAACTCGACGAGTTCGAGCAAGGGCTCCCACCGCGCCCATTCAGGCTTGGGAAGAGCAGCGAGCAATTGATTCTGGTGAGGAGATGGCAAGACAGGGATGGCGCGTTGCGCGATGGCAGCCGCTTTACTTTAGGTTGGATCGGTCATCGACTCCGTGCGGTAGCGCACATAGCGAGTATGTGCGCTGCGGCGCGCCAATGCATCACTTCTTCATACGCGAGAAGGCATATCGAAACAACTATGTATTCCTTCCAGCGCAAGGGGTTCGCTCGCAGAATCGCCCGCTCCAGGCTCGACGTCCCGTGTCGGCGACGTCCTCTACGAAGCGTTCCACCTCATGCATTCACGTTCCCGCGCCCTCATCGGCGCACTTTCCCTGTTCGCGTTCGGCACCGCATCGGCACAGACTCTGCTCAACGTCTCCTACGACGTAGCCCGGGAGTTCTACAAGGACTACAACACCGCCTTCGTCGCGCACTACAAGAAAGCCACCGGCAAAGACGTGAAGATCGACCAGTCGCATGCCGGGTCCAGCGCGCAGGCGCGCGCGGTCGCCGACGGACTGGATGCCGACGTGGTGACCATGAACACCACCACCGACATCGACTTCCTGGCCAGCGCCGGCGTGGTGGCCAAGGACTGGCCCACGCGCTTTCCGCAGAACGCCGCGCCCACCACGTCGACGATGCTGATCCTTACGCGAAAGGGCAACCCCAAAAGCATCAAGGACTGGGACGATCTGGTCAAGCCCGGCGTGCAGGTGGTGATCGTCAATCCCAAGACCGGCGGCAACGGCCG
>JAHJOG010000145.1 GCA_018820395.1 Gammaproteobacteria bacterium
CGGAAGCATCCATGGCAGGCGAGACCTCCATGCCGGCTACTGGATGAACTGCGTGTCGAAGGTGGCGGCCAGGTCGTCCGGCGCCTTGCGGATGACGCCGGCTTCGAGCAGGATCTTTTCGGCGTCCTTCATGAAGGGAACGATGTCGTTCGCGAAGAACTTCTGGTTGGCCGCCTTGTCGGACCAGCGCAGGTAGGCCGACGACTTGGCGAACTGCTCACCGGTCTGCTTGACGGCGGCACCCATGATCTCGTTCGACTTTGCCGGGTCGGACTTGATCATGTCGAGCGCCTCGAAGTAGGACTTGGTGAGCGCCTGGGCTGCCTTGGCGTTCGCCTTGAGCCAGGTGGGCGCGCAGCCGACTGTGTCCATCACCATCGGGTAGTCGAGCGTGGTGGCGAGGATCTTGCCGGCGGCCGGGTTGGCGCGCACGGTCGAGAGGTAGGGCTCGTAGGTCATCGCGGCGTCGTTCTGCCCGGCGACGAAGGCCTGCGCGGCGGGCTGCGGCTCGAGCGACACCAGCTTGACGTCTTTCATGCTCATGCCGTTCTTGTTGAGCATCCAGGCCAGGCCGAAGTAAGGCGCGGTGCCCGGTGCGCTCACGCCGACGGCCTTGCCCTTGAGGTCGGCAAAGCTCTTGACGTCGTTGCGCACCGCGATGCCGTCGGCGCCGTAGGACTTGTCCATCTGGAAGATCTGCGTGATGGGCACGCCGTTGGCGTTCCAGGTGACGTGCGTCTCGACCGTGGTGGCGGCGCACTGGATCGAGCCGGAAGCGAGCGCCAGGTGGCGATCCTTCTGGGGAATCATCTTGATTTCGACGTCGAGCCCGTTCTTCTTGAAGATGCCGGCCTTGTCGGCCAGCGTGAGCGGCGCGAAGCCGGTCCAGCCGGACATGCCCAACACGATCTTCGAGTCTTGTGCAGCGGCGGGCATGAGCGCGCCGGAGAGGCACAGGCCCAGTGCCAGCGCGGCCGCGGCGTGATTCAGCTTCTTGACCATCGAGGTGCTCCTGGTGAGTTCATGGATCGAAAAAAATGGCGGGCTCATGCGGGCGCCCTAGGGACGCGAACGGAGGCGCGCCAGTCTCAGTCGCCTTCGCCGCGCTGTCTATACAAGCAAACCCCCACGTCGGTGAGTGAGCACAGGCTCTTCGATTCAACTAGTGCACCGAGCCCAAAGTAGTGCGCCAATCCTGTCTAGACAGCTGCATCGACGGACCGGGTGATGCTGATGCAAGCCGCATGCCAGCCACGAGATCGCGCAGTGCGCTCGACGCATGCAATCCTCATTTCAGATTGGGCCGACGAACCTGGCCACTGCGTGCGCGGCGTATTGCGCAAGCGAAAGCCGGATGTATCCAATGGTGACCAAAGCACAGGGCGCGATGGGGTCCAAGGTGCGTCAGGGGGCAGTGGCGATTCGACAGGCGCAGCGGTCAGGCATGGCCGCGGCCAGTCCATGGGCCGTGCAAACCTGCGCGCGCTGCGGTCACGTTCGAACCACGTGCGATTCAGGCTGGCGTCGCCTTGCGACGTTCCGTTTCATCGCATGCCCGCGTATCGGGCAACGGGAGTTCGCTGATGAGTTCCATGTCTTGTTCGCCAACCGGCCGTGCAGGCCGTCTCGACCGCTGCCGCCGCGGTCGCGCTCGCCTTGCGCTGTGGGCCGTCTTCACCGTGCTGGCGCTGGTCGCTGCCGGATGCGGAGGCGGCGGATCGGGTTCGGGGAGCGCCGGTGCCATTCCTCCGACGACCGGCACACACGATGCCGCGAGCGCCACCATTCCTGTCGACGGAACCAACGTGCCTGCCGGCGCGCCGACGTCGCCCCTGACGGAGGCGCCAGCACTGCAGCCTGCCGACGCAGAGACAGGCGCTGCGACACCGGACGGCATCGGGTCGCAAACACCTTCGAGCACGGCAGCGAAGATCGACCGCGTGCTGTTGGGCCAGGTCATGGTCTATCCCGCGGAAGACCCCGAGCTCGTGCTGGTGGGCAGCAAGGACACGCTGGTCGTCGCACGCCTGACCACCGACGACCCGGCCGAAGGGAAGCCGACCGGCATCGTGCGCGTCACCGACGCAGCCGGACGCGTCGTCCAGGAGTCGCCGCTCGATCTGCCGACCCGCGCGCTGCCGTCGGTCACGCCGGAGGCGCTGGATTTGGACAGCATCTATTCGGCGACCATTCCGGGTCAGAACGTCCAGCCAGGCATGCAGATCGACATTCGACTGGCGGGCGGGCAACTGAGTCGAACCATCAAGCCGCGCGTCGGTGCACCCAATGGCATCAAGCTGGTCATGGTGCCGGTGCGTGTGAGCGCAGGCGCGGGCGACGCAGTGGGGCAGGTTCAAAGCCGGGGTGGCGAGCTGCTGCGTCTGCGTGCGCCGGTGGCGTCGGTCGACGTGCAACTTCACCCGCCCCTGGTGTCGGCTTCGGCGCCGGGAGATTCCGCGGCTGTCCTCGCGGAGATCTCACAGTTGCGCGCGCTCGAGCAGCCGGACAGACAGACCTACTACTACGGCTTCGTCCCGACCCAGCTGTTCCCGCGCCTGGGTGGGCTGGCCTACCTGCGCGGGCGCGCCGCGGTGAGCATCGAAGACGACGCGCACGTTGCGCACGAAATCGCGCACAACATCGGACTTCGGCACGCTCCGTGCGGAGGCGCGACGGACGTCGATCCCCACTACCCCTACGCCAACGCCGCGCTCGGCGCCATGGGCCGCTACATCTGGGGCTACCTCGCCGGTTTGCGGACTTTCATCGATCCGCGGGATACGCGAAGCCACGACAAGATGAGCTATTGCCCCGGCGATACCTTCTCCGACTACAACTACCGGCTGATGCAACGCCTGCTCGACCCGGCGAGCGCGTCCGCTGTCGACGCGGCGGCAGAGGAACCCGCTCCCCAGGCGCCACGCGAGTTGCTGCTGATCGCCGGCAGCATTCGCGGCACGCAGGTCGAGCTTGCACCGGTGAAGCGCTTCGAAGGCAGGCCGGGCGGGACCGGCGGCCAGGCCTACCTGCTGCGGCTGGAAACTACATCGGGAGTGGTCGAGTACCCCTTCGACACGGAAGAACTCGATCACGACAGCGAAACGCGACTGTTCACTCTGTCGATTCCTGCGCCGGGCTCGGTGCGGCGGCTGCAAATCTTTCAGCGCAAGCAGATGATCTACGAGCGGGTCGCAGTACCCGGATCGTCCGTCGCGGCGCAGCAGACTCGGCAGAAGACCTCGACACCGCCTGTGCAGCTGTTCGAGCAGAACGGAGAAGCCCGCGTGAGCTGGGATGCAGGCTCCTACCCGTATCTCACGGTGGTTCATGTGGGCGCACAACGCACCGTGTTGATGCAGGACATGCGGGACAGGCAGGCTGCGAGTGCGACGCTGCCGCTTTCTGGCCTGCCGGCGGGCGGCGACTTCGAGCTCATCCTCTCGGACGGGCTGAACACCGCGCGCATCGTCCAGGCCCGCTGAGAGCCGAACGTCGAGGAGCGGGAGTCATCGGAGACAATGGAGGCCGCCTCCTCACACCGATCCCGTGTCTTCGCTCGCTCCCCCCGATTCCGCGCTCGCCGCCGCTCCTGCTGCAGACACGCCCGCGTCCATCCTCCACGAGGTCTTCGGCTACGAGCAGTTTCGCGGGCCGCAGGCCGACATCGTCCGCCACGTCATTGGGGGCGGCGATGCGCTGGTGCTGATGCCGACGGGCGGCGGCAAGTCCTTGTGTTATCAGATCCCGGCCATCGCGCGGCAGCGCGCGGGGCGGGGCGTGTCGGTGGTGGTGTCGCCGCTGATCGCGCTCATGCACGACCAGGTCGGCGCGCTGCACGAGGCGGGCGTGGACGCTGCGTTTCTCAATTCGACGCTCGACTGGGAAGCGACGCAGGACGTCGAGCGGCGCATGCTGCGCGGCGAGATCACATTGCTCTATGCCGCGCCGGAGCGCGTCAACACGCCGCGCTTTCTCTCGCA
>JAHJOG010000146.1 GCA_018820395.1 Gammaproteobacteria bacterium
GGGCATGACTACCCTCACTGCGGTATCAGCGGTGATGGAGCGTTCGCCACGCAGGATGGCCGCGATGCGGTTGTGCGGGACGGCGATGGCGTCGGCCAGCGCACGCGCCGAGAGGCCGAGCGCGTCGCTCGGGCGCCCGCCGGCCGCGCGCAGGAGGCCCGGCGCCTCTTTGGCATTCACGCCCTGCCCCACCAGCCACGCCGTCGCCTCGTCAGTGCTCGGCCACGGGAGGCCGAAACCGATGCAGCGGCTGCGGATCGTCGGGAGCAATTGCCAAGCGGCCTCGGTCGCGAGGACGAAGCGAACGTCGCCCACGGGTTCTTCCAGCGTCTTGAGGAGTGCGTTGGCGGTGATGGTGTTCATCCGCTCGGCCGGATACACCAGCACGACCTTGCCAAGCCCGCGTGCGCTGGTGCGCTGCGCGAAAGACACCGCGTCGCGCATCGCTTCGACACGGATCTCCCGGCTGGGCTTGCGCTTCTTGTCGTCGATATCGGACTGGCTTTTTTCGTCGAGCGGCCATCCGAGTGCCTGCATGGCGACTTCGGGCATCAACACGCACAGGTCGGCATGCGTGCGGACCGCGATGGCGTGGCAGCTCGCGCAGACGCCGCAGGCGGGCGAAGGCGAATGCGGCGCATCCTGCCGGCGTTCGCAGAGCCACGCGGCCGCGAGCGCCAGGCCCAGCGCGTACTGCCCCATCCCCGACGGGCCATGCAGGATCCAGGCATGCCCACGCTGCCGGAGCAGATCGGCCAGCGGCTTCTGCAGCCAGGGGGCGAGTGCAGCGTCGCTCATCGGGGCGTGGCTCCTGCGGCTGGCCCGCGTTCGCGCAGCGCCGCTTCGATCTGCGCCCAGACCTCCTCGCGGTTCTGGCTGGCGTCGATGCGCACGAAGCGCGCCGCGCCGGCCGCCCGCTCGGCATAGCCTTGCGCGACGCGGCGGAAAAAGTCGACGGGCTGCGACTCGAACTTGTCGGGCAAGCGTGCGCCGGCCAGGCGCACGGCGGCGGCTTCGGGCGCGAGGTCGAACCACAGCGTGAGGTCGGGCTGCAGCAGATTGGTCGCATCGGGTTGCGCCTGCACCCAGCGTTCGAGCGTGGACAGCACCTGGGCGTCGAAATCGCGGCCGGCGCCCTGGTAGGCAAAGGTCGCGTCGGTGAAGCGGTCGCACAGCACCACGTCGCCGCGCGCCAGTGCCGGCTGGATCACCCGCACGATGTGGTCGCGTCGCGCCGCGAACACCAGGAGCGATTCGGTCAGCGCATCCATCGGCTCGTCGAGGATCAGGCTGCGCAGCGATTCGGCCAGCGACGTGCCGCCGGGTTCGCGGGTGCGCGTCACGCGACGGCCCTGGGCGGAGAAGAGCGTCTCGATCGCGTCGAGGTGGCTCGACTTGCCGGCACCGTCGATGCCTTCGAGCGTCAGAAAGAAGCCGCTCACCGGGCACCCCGCTGGTAACGATTGACGGCGCGATTGTGTTCGTCCAGCGACGTGCTGAACTGGCTCGTGCCGTCGCCGCGCGACACGAAATAGAGCGCCTTGCTCTTGGCGGGCTGCACCGCCGCCAGCAAGGAGTCCTTGCCGGGCATGGCGATGGGCGTGGGCGGCAGACCGGGCCGCGTGTAGGTGTTCCAGGGCGTGTCGGCCAGGAGATCCTTCTTGCGCAGGTTGCCGTCGAAGCGCTCGCCCAACCCGTAGATCACGGTCGGGTCGGTCTGCAAAGGCATGCCCACGCGCAGCCGATTGCTGAAGACGGCGGAGATTTCGGGGCGCTCCTGGGCCTTCCCTGTCTCCTTTTCGACAATGCTGGCCAGGATCAGCGCCTCGTCGGCCGTCTTGAGCGGGGTATCCGTCGCTCGCGCGGCCCAGGCGGCGTCGAGCTTCTTGTCCATGGCCCGCATGGCACGCTGCAGCAATGCCAGGTCGGTGGAGCCCTTCGAATAGGTGTAGGTGTCCGGAAAGAAGCGCCCTTCCGGCGACAGGCCGGGTTTGCCCAGCCGGGCCATCAGCTCGTCGTCGCTCAGGCCGACGGTGTCGCCCTTCAATTGGTCGGCCTTGGCCATCGCGGCGCGCACCTGCCTGAAATGCCAGCCTTCGACCAGCACGAGGCTGCGCGTGGCTTCTTTGCCGCGAACGAGGATGTTGAGCAGCAGATGCGGCGTGACGCCGCTTTCCAGCTCGTAGCTGCCGGCACGGATCTGCCGGTCCTGGCCCGAAACGCGAAACCACAGGTAAAGAAGTTCAGGCGAGACTTTGGTGCCCGTGGCCGCCACGGCTTCGGCCACCCCGCGTGGCGAGGTGCCGGGCTCGACCGACAGGTCGACCGTCGGCGCCGGCAATTGCAACGGCTGCCGCACCCACCACAGCCCGGCGGCCCCGGCGGCCAGGACCGTCAGTGCGCAGAGCAGAAACAATGTGAGGAAGAAGCGACGCACGGGTCGAAGGAGGATGGGCGGACGAGGGTCGGACGGGTGGAGACGAGACCGGCCGGAGGTAGCCCTGCAGGCCGAACGGAACCGGTCCGGCGATGATAATTCAGCGATGAATCCAGTTGTCCTCCAGGGTGTCGCCCGCCTGTCCCATCTGGGTGTCATCAAGGCCGAAGGGCCCGATGCCGCCGCCTTCCTCAATGGCCAGCTGACCCAGGACTTCGCGCTGCAGGGCGCCTCCGAGGCCCGGCTCGCAGCGCTTTGCACGGCCAAGGGCCGCATGATCGCGAGCTTCATCGGCCTCAAGCCCGAGCCTGACCGCATTCTTCTGGTGTGCAGCCGCGACATCCTCGCGCCGACGCTGAAGCGGCTGTCCATGTTCGTTCTGCGGGCCAAGCTCAAGCTCTCGGACGCCAGCGACGATTTCGCGCTGTTCGGGCTGGCCGGCAGCGCACTGACGGCCAACGGCATCGACGCCAATGCCGCGCCGGGGCGCAGCGTCGAGGTGGGCGCGGCGCGGGTCGCCATGCTGTATCCCGCCGACGGCGTGCCGCGGGCCCTGTGGGTGGCGCCCGCCGACAGCGAGGCACCGCAAGGCCCGGTGCTCGATCTCGTGCAGTGGCAGTGGAGCGAGGTGCGAAGCGGCGTCGTGACCCTGACGGCCCCGGTGGTGGAGGCCTTCGTGCCGCAGATGGTCAACTACGAATCGATCGGCGGCGTCAATTTCAAGAAGGGTTGCTACCCGGGCCAGGAGGTCGTGGCGCGCAGCCAGTTCCGCGGCACGCTGAAGCGGCGGACCTACCTGGTTCAGGGCGATGCCGAACTCGCAGTGGGCCAGGAGGTTTTCGCTGGCTCGGATACAGACCAGCCCGTGGGCAGCGTCGCGCAGTCCGCGCCGTCGCCCGACGGCGGCTGGTCCGCGCTGGTGTCGATGCAGATCGCGGCGCTCGACGTCGGCGACCTGCATGTGGGCGCACCGGACGGGGTGGCGATCCGGGTCGAGCCCCTGCCCTACCCGTTGCTCGAAGACATCTGAACGCGCGCGGCCTCCGCGCTGGCGTGGCCGCGCGGAAGACCTGTGCTCAGAGTGCCTTTCGCATCTCGAGGTGCGGAATCCCGGCCTCCTCGAAAGGCTCGCCGTGCGGCTGGTAGCCGAGCCGCGTATAGAAGCCGATGGCGCTGCGCTGGGCATGCAGAGCCACGGCGCGATCGCCGCGCGCCTTGGCCGCCGCTTCGAGCGCCTGCAGCACCGAAGCGCCATGCCCTTCGCCGCGCAGGCGACGATGCACCGCCATGCGGCCGACGCGTGCCAGGCCGTCGGCATCGGCAACCAGTCGGCCGGTCGCGATGACGCGCCCGAGGCGATTGCGTGCGATGGCGTGCGTGGCCTCTGCGTCGTGCTCGTCCCACTCGAGCTCCTTGGGGATCTTCTGCTCGTCGATGAAGACCTCGTCGCGCAGGCCGCCGGCGCCCTCGCCCAGTTCGGCCCAGGGGCCCACCGTGACGTCAGCCATGGCTTCGCCCGCCTCGAAGGCCGTGAACATGTCGCGCAACTTTTGCGGCACCGGGCGCGACGTCTGCGTGGCCGGGTCGGCGAACACGTAGACCAGTTCGCAGCTCACCAACAACTGGTCGGCGAGGAACAGCCCGCCATGAAAGACGATGGACGAGTTGCCCACCCGCACGCACTTCATGCCGACGTCCAGCGCGTCGTCGATGCGCGCCGACGCATTGAATTCGATCGTGGCCTTGCGCACGTAGAGGTCGCCTTCGAGCATTTCCATCGACTCCTCGTACGGCAGCGCCATGGCGCGCCAGTAGTCGGCGATGGCCGTGTCGAAGTACATCAGGTAGTGCGCGTTGAAGACGATCTTCTGCATGTCGATTTCCGCCCAGCGCACGCGCAGGCGGTGAAAGAAGCGGAAGGCGGACTTGTCGGTGGTCATGGCAGGGGTCGTGGGCATCGTGGGGGTCATGGGTTGGAACGTTCAGGGCTTCAGCGCTGTCGCCAGGGCCCGCGCCGCGTCGTCATGGGCGTGCAGCGCCTCGGGAACGGCGCGGCCCATCTTGATGAATTCGTGGATGACGCCGCGGTAGATCTCGATGTCCACCGGCACGCCCGCCAGGCGCAGCTTGTCGGCATAGGCGATGCCTTCGTCGACGAGCGGATCGCATTCGGCCAGCCCGATCCAGGCCGGCGCCACGCCTTCGACATCGTCCGCATTGAGCGGCGCGAAGCGCCAGTCGTCGCGGTCGGCCCGGCTGCGCACGTACTGAGAAAAAAACCAGCTGATGATCGGCTCGTCCAGCAGCGGGCCGACGGCATAGCGCCGATGCGACGGCGTGTCCTGGTGCGCGGTGGTGCCCGGATAGAAGAGCAGCTGCAGCGCCAGCGGCAGTCCGGCATCGCGCGCGAGGATGGCGCACACCGAGGCCAGCGTGCCGCCCGCGCTGTCGCCGCCGACCGCCAGCCGCGTGGCGTCGATGCCGAGGCGCGATGCGCGGCCCGCCAGCTGCGTCAGCGCATCCCAGGCGTCGTCAGAAGCCGTCGGAAAGCGATGCTCGGGCGCGAGCCGGTAGTCCACCGACACCACGGCGCAGCCGCTCTTGTGGCTGAGCACGCGGCAGAGCGTGTCGTGCGTGTCGATGCTGCCGACCGTGAAGCCGCCGCCGTGGAAGTACATCAGCACCGGGAGCACTGCTGTCGAAGGCGCATACAGTCGGGCCCGCAAGGCATGGCCGTCGCGCGCGGGCAGCGTGAAGTCGTCGATGCGGGCCAGGGCCGGCCTGGGCACTTCGAGCACGCCTGCGCCCTTCTCGTAGGCGGCCTTGGCCTCGGAAGGGGTCATCGTGTGGAAGGGTGGATGTCCGGCGCGTGCCATGCGCTCGACCACGCCGGCCATCTTCGCTGTCAGCGGCGGCGCAAGGGTTTTTTGCATGGGCAGTGAAGGCGTCGCTTGCTAGATTCGGAGTCGCGCATCGTACCGCCCGCACGGCAGCAGTTCACCGCCTACCACGTCCACCCCCGCTCACTCACGTCACTCGCCCATGGCCCTCATCCAATACCTCACCCAGATTCAGTTCGACTTCGGCGCCATCCAGACGCTGGCCGCTGAATGCGCGCGCATCGGCATTTCGCGTCCGCTGGTCGTGACCGATGCCGGCGTGCGCGCTGCCGGCGTGTTGCAGAAGGCGCTCGACGCCCTCGGCGACCTGCCGGTGTCGGTGTTCGACCAGACGCCTTCCAATCCGACCGAAGCCGCCGTGCGCGCCGCTGCCGCGCTGTATGCCGAAGGGCGCTGCGACGGCCTGATCGCCGTGGGCGGCGGCTCGGCCATCGATTGCGCCAAGGGCGTCGCGATCGCCGCCACGCACGACGGTCCGCTCAAGACCTACGCCACCATCGAAGGCGGTTCGCCGAAGATCACCGACCGTGTCGCGCCGTTGATCGCGGTGCCCACCACCAGTGGCACCGGCAGCGAAGTGGCGCGCGGCGCCATCGTGATCGTCGACGACCATCGCAAGCTCGGCTTCCACAGCTGGTTCCTCATGCCCAAGGCCGCCATCTGCGACCCCGAACTCACCCTGGGCCTGCCGCCGCGCCTCACCGCCGCCACCGGAATGGACGCCATCGCGCACTGCATGGAAACCTTCATGTCGGCGGCCTTCAATCCGCCCGCCGACGGCATCGGCCTCGACGGCCTGGAGCGCGCCTGGCGCTACATCGAGCGCGCCACGCAGGACGGCAGCGATCGCGACGCCCGCCTCAACCTCATGAGCGCCTCCATGCAGGGCGCGATGGCATTCCAGAAAGGCCTGGGTTGTGTGCACTCGCTCAGCCACAGCCTGGGCGGCGTCGATCCGCGCCTGCACCACGGCACGCTCAACGCCCTCTTCCTGCCTGCGGTGATCCGCTTCAACGCCGGTGCCGAATCGGTGCAGAAGGAACAGCGCCTCCAGCGCATGGCTCGGGCCATGAACCTCGATTCGGCCGGCGACCTGGGCGAGGCGATCCGCGACATGAGTGCCCGACTCGGCCTGCCCACGGGCCTGGCCGAGGTCGGTGTCACGCCGGGCATCTTCGAACAGGTGATCGACGGCGCCATGGCCGACCACTGCCACAAGACCAACCCCCGACTGGCCACGCGCGACGACTATCGGCAAATGCTCGAAGCGTCGATGTAGGGCGCGCCCACAGCACTCACGGGCTCAGCCCGCGTCCACGTGCAGGCTGAACACCCTGTCGCGCAACCATTCGTTGGCCGGGTCCTTGTGGTACTTGGCGTGCCAGAACATGTTGATGGCGATCTCGGGCAGACGGGCCGGATGCGTCACCCAGGCCAGGTCGAAGGGCTCGACCAGCGCCTGCGCCAGCCGCTCGGGCACGGTCGCCACCATATCGGTCTGGTGCAGGATGTGCCCGAGTGCCACGAAATGCGGCACGGTCAGGCGCACCTGCCGGGCCACGCCCGCGCGATCGAGCAGTTCGTCGACTTTGCCGTGCCCGGTGCCCGCCGACACCACCATGACGTGATCCGCTGCCGAAAATTCGGCCAGGCTGATCCGGCCCTTGTCCAGGCGATGGCCTTTCCTGAACATGCACACGTAGCGCTGTCTGAAAAGCCGGCGCTGGAAAAACCCGGCCTTCAGTTGCGGCAGCAGGCCGAGCGCCAGGTCGACGTGCCCGGCCTCCATCTCGTCGCGCAGATTGACCGTGGTGTTGCGCACCGTGTTTACCTTCAGCCCCGGCGCCACGGCGGCGAGCGACTTCATGAGCGACGGCAGAAAGTAGATCTCGCCGATGTCGGTCATGCCGATGGTGAAGGCGCGGCGCGCAGTGGCCGGATCGAACGCCATCTTCTGATTGAGCGCACCCTGGATCAGCGCCAGCGCCTGCGCCACCGGCTCGGCCCACTGCTCGGCGAAGGGCGTCGGCTCCATGCCGCGCGTGGTCCGCAGGAACAGCGTGTCGCCTGTCAGCTTGCGCAAGCGACCGAGCGCATTGCTGACGGCGGGCTGCGACAGACCGAGCGTGTCGGCCACCTTCGACACCCGCCGCTCCATGACGAGCGCATGGAAGACGACCAGCAGATTGAGATCGATGTCCTGCAGATCCATGGGGCGCCATTCATCCGATCAATGGGGTGTATTCACCGCATTCTATTTTCTGATGTGGCCGCACGGGCCATCATGCGGGTGGCCCGCCGATCCCATCGGAGACAAGTTTCATGGACAGTTCGACCCCCGTGTTCCCGCAGAAGATCCATTGGGAATCCGACGGCACGAGCCGCATTCCCTTCATGGCCTACACCGAAGAAGAGCAGCACCGCAAGGAACTCGAGCGCTTCTTCTATCGCAAGCACTGGTGCTATGTCGGTCTCGAAGCCGAGATCCCGAACCCGGGCGATTTCGTGCGCACCGTGGTGGGCGAACGTTCGGTGGTGATGGTGCGCGACGCCGAAGGCCAGATCCATGTCGTCGAGAACGTCTGCGCGCACCGCGGCATGCAGTTCTGCCGCGAGCGCTCGGGCAACCGCAAGGAATTCGTCTGCCCCTACCACCAGTGGAACTACTCGCTCAAGGGCGACTTGCAGGGTGTTCCCTTCCGGCGCGGCGTGAAGCAGGACGGCAAGGTCAACGGCGGCATGCCGGCCGACTTCAACACTGCCGAGCACGGGCTGAACAAGCTGCGGGTGGCGACGCGCGGTGGCGTGGTGTTTGCCACTTTCGACCCGGAGGCCGAGTCGCTCGAAGACTTCATCGGGCCGTCGGTGCTCGGCTATTTCGACCGGCTCTTCAATGGCCGCAAACTGCGCATCCTGGGCTACAACCGCCAGCGCATTCCGGGCAACTGGAAGCTGATGCAGGAGAACATCAAGGACCCGTACCACCCCGGCCTGCTGCACACCTGGTTCGTCACCTTCGGGCTCTGGCGCGCGGACAACAAGTCCGAGCTCAAGATGGACGCCCGCGGCCGCCACGCGGCGATGATCTCGACCCGCGGTGCGAGCGGCAAGGCCGACCAGGTGACGCAGGTGTCGAGCTTCAAGGAAAGCATGCAGCTCGCCGACCCGCGCTTTCTGGACATCGTGCCCGAGCCGTGGTGGGGCGGGCCGACGGCCGTCATGACCACTCTCTTCCCGAGCGTGATCCTGCAGCAGCAGGTCAACAGCGTGTCGACGCGCCATATCCAGCCGAGCGGGCCGGGCGCCTTCGATTTCGTGTGGACGCACTTCGGCTTCGAGGACGACACCGACGAGATGACCGAGCGGCGCCTGCGCCAGGCCAACCTGTTCGGCCCGGCCGGCTTCGTCTCGGCCGACGACGGCGAGGTGATCGAGCTTTCGCAAAAAGGCTTCATGCAGAAGCCCTTCCATCGCACCCTGGCCGAGCTGGGCGGGCGCGACGTCGGCGACACCGACCACATGGTGACCGAGACGCTCATCCGCGGCATGTACCGCTATTGGCGCGAAGTGATGGAGGCATGATGAAGATCGACTTCCAGGATTACTTCGAGCTCACCCAGCTCTATGCCGACTACGCGAGCGCAGTGAGTTCCGGCCAGTGGGACCTGTGGCCGGAGTTCTTCATCGAGGATTGCAGCTACCGACTGCAGCCGCGCGAAAACCACGAGCGCGGCTTTCCGCTGGCCACCCTTTCCTTCGAAAGCAAGGGCATGCTGAAAGACCGCGTGTACGGCATTCGCGAGACGCTCTTTCACGACCCTTACTACCAGCGCAACGTGGTCGGCGCGCCGGTCGTGCGCAAGGCCGAAGAAGGCCGCTTCGAGTGCGAGGCGAACTACGCCGTGTTTCGCACCAAGCTGTCGGAACTCACGACCGTGTTCAACGTCGGCCGCACCATCGACGTGGTGGTGCGCACGCCGGAAGGCCTGCGCTTCGCTTCGAGGCTCGTGGTCTACGACAGCGAAATGATCCCGAATTCCATCATCTATCCCATCTAGAGAACGCCTCATGAACCAGCCCGAGTGGATCGAAGCGGCCTCGGTCGAGGCGGTCCGCCGCCACCCCGTCCGCATCGAGTGAGCGCGTTTTTATCGCGCTCGACTGACCGGCTTCCTGCCAGAATGCGGTCCACCAGATGGCCGCATGACCGAGGAAACCGACCCCGCCCAGATGTCCGACGAAGAGCTTGCCGTGGCCATCCTGAGCCATCGGCGGGCGCCTCTGCGCGGCAGCGCCTACCTGAGCAAGCGGGCCGATGAACTCGAGCGGGAGCTGCGCCGTCGCGCCGGCATCATCAGCGAATACGGCGCACCGCTGCGCTTCGCGCAGGCCCCGAAGAAGCGGCGCTGGTGGTGGTTCTGGTAACCACCGGAACCCCATGAAGCCCGGTGCCTGCGGTGTCCTACATCCCGCCGCACCAACCGCCCACGCCCGTGGCGGCGCGAGCGCCCGATACTCCGACGCTTGATTCAGATCCGTCCAACCCAACCGACAGGGACCGCCACCATGAACCCGGATGCCGCGCTGCAAAAAGCCACCGAAGCCACCAAGCAACAGATCGACAACGTCGGCGACCATGCGAGCGCGACTGTGGACGCGGCTCGCAACTACGCCAAGGGCGCGGTCGACGCCGCGGGACGCAAGATCGATTCCGCACGCAACGGTCTCGACCGCTCCATGGACGAGGTGCGCCAGTACATCGTCACGCAGCCCATGCAGGCATCGTTGATTTCGATGGGCATCGGCGCCGCGCTGATGGTGTTCCGTCCGTGGCGCCTCCTGGCTGCTGCCGGCGGTGCAGCGTTGGCGCTGCACTATCTGGGCGACGAGGCGCGTGCAAAGCGCACTCGCGCGGCGGACGAGCCGTCGATCTACATCGAATGACAGTTTCGCGGGATTGACGAGCGCGACCTCATAGAGCCACGGCTCTTTGATTTCGCGTTCGCTCAAAGCGGCATGAGTTCCGTGCGCGCACCCGTCTGCAGCCATTCGGCAAACTCATCCGCCAGTCTTTCGGCCTCTTTCGCCGCCGTCGTCCACGCATTCATGCGCGCCTGCGCGTCGTTCGCGTAGCGGATGAAGTCGTTGCGATCCGGCAGTTTGCCGTTCGGCAATCGGGCGACCCATTCCGGGTCCGGCGCCAGCACCACCATTCGGTTCAGGAACGGCGTCGCGCCGTGCCGCCACCGCAACCCCTTGTCGAGCCAGCCCGGCACCACCGCTTGCTGAAAGTGCGGGTACAGCACGATCCCTTCGCGCTGGCGATAGTCCAGATGCAGGTGATAGTCGGTGATGCCGCCGTCCCAGTACGCGCCCTTCGGCGCGCCCGGGATGTCGTGCACCGCCTGGAGCATGAACGGTATCGAGCACGAGGCCTGTAAGGCCAATTCGAAATTGGCCTCACTCAAGTCGACCTGCCGCGTGCGGAAGTCGCGTGTGTCGAAGGGCAGCGCGGCCCCAGGGGTCGAGAACACCACGCGTTCCAGCCAGGCTCCAAGGCTCTTGCGGCGAATGCCGTTGGCAACGAAGGCGCCCAGGTAGCCCACCGGCGTTCTGGCGGGGCCTTCGCGCCCGAGCAGATGCCGGCCGCGCGCGGTGATCACATGCAGGCGGTAACGGTCATGGCCGAGCACTTCGGCCTTGCGCGGCCCGAAGAAGCGGCGCAGGTCGGCGCCGAACTGCGCGCTGACCTGCTCGGGGCTCATCCGCTTCTGCCCCGCCGGCACGTCGAAGCGCTGGTGGATGTAGCCATGCTCGAAGTCCTCGAAGGCGGCACGCGGGTTTTGCAGGCAGGCATTGGCCAGACGCCAGGCGCCGATCGACGCACCCACCAGGTCCACCGGCTGAGTCGATGTCGGCAGCCAGTCGCAAAAGAGAAAGCGGTCGAGCGGGCCGAGGATCAGCCCCTTGGGTCCACCGGCCGCACCCGGAACGGTGCGCACGTCTTCAGGGCGCAGTCCGTGTCGGGCGATGTGTTCGCGCGCCGCGGGGCCGGCGTAGATCCGCAGCGCGCGCATCGCAACCGGGGCGCTACTTGCGCAGGCCCTGCAGCTTGGCAAAGGCCGAAGCCATCTGCCCGGCCGGCTGCGGTGCGTTGTCGCGCCTCGGCGCCTGCTGGCCGCGGCCCGCTCCTTCGAAGCGGTTGTCGCGCGGCCCGTCGCGGCGCGCGGGTGCGGCGTCGAGCTTCATCGACAGGCCGATTCGCTTGCGCGCCACGTCGACTTCCATGACCTTGACCTTGACGATGGCGCCGGTCTTCACGACTTCGCGCGCGTCGTTCACGAACTTGTGCGCCATCTGGCTCACGTGCACCAGGCCGTCCTGGTGCACGCCCAGGTCGACGAAGGCGCCGAACTGCGCCACGTTGCTCACCGTGCCTTCGAGCACCATGCCCACTTGCAGGTCCTTGATGTCGTCGACCCCGTCGTTGAAGCGCGCCACCTTGAAGTCCGGTCGCGGGTCGCGCCCCGGCTTCTCGAGTTCGCCGAGGATGTCCTTGACCGTGATGACGCCGAACTTCTCGTTGGCGAAGAGCTCCGGCCTGAGCGTGCGGAGCATGTCGGCGCGGCCCATCAGTTCGGCCACGGGCTTGCCGGTCTTCTCGATCATCCGCTCGACCACCGGATAGGTTTCCGGATGCACGCCGGTCAGGTCGAGCGGATTGCTGCCGCCGCGAATGCGCAGAAAGCCGGCGCTCTGCTCGAAGGTCTTGGCGCCGAAGCCGCTGACTTCGAGCAGTTGCTGACGCGTGGAAAACGCGCCGTGCGCATCGCGCCAGCGCACGACCGCCTTGGCCACGCTGGCCGACAGGCCCGACACGCGCGACAGCAGCGGCACGCTCGCGGTGTTGAGGTCCACGCCCACCGAGTTCACGCAGTCTTCGACCACCGAATGCAGGGTGCGCGTCAACTCGCTCTGGTTCACGTCGTGCTGATACTGGCCGACGCCGATCGACTTGGGGTCGATCTTCACCAGCTCGGCCAGCGGGTCCTGCAGCCGCCGCGCGATGCTCGCCGCGCCGCGCAGGCTCACGTCGACGTCGGGCATTTCCTGCGACGCGAACTCGCTCGCCGAATAGACCGAAGCGCCCGCCTCGCTCACCACCACCTTGTCGACGCTCATTGCCGGCGCGCCGGCCTGCGCAGCCATCTTGCCGAGCAGCTTGATCAGGTCGCCGGCCAGTTTGTCGGTCTCGCGGCTCGCGGTGCCGTTGCCGATGGCGATCAGGTTCACGCCATGCTTGGCGCACAGCTTGCCGAGCGTGTGCAGCGAACCCTCCCAGTCCTTGCGCGGTTCGTGCGGAAACACGGTCGCCGTTTCGACCAGCTTGCCGGTGGAGTCGACCACCGCCACCTTGACGCCGGTGCGAATGCCCGGGTCGAGCCCCATCACCACGCGCGGACCGGCGGGCGCCGCCAGCAGCAGATCGCGCAGGTTGTCGGCGAACACCTTGATGGCGGTCTTCTCGGCCTCTTCGCGCAGGCGAGCGAACAGGTCGCGTTCGGTGGAAAGCGACAGCTTCACGCGCCAGGTCCAGGCGACGCACTTGCGCAGCAGGTCGTCCGCCGGCCGGCCTGCATGGCTCCAGCCGAGATGCAGCGCGATATTTCCTTCGGCGATCGACGGCTTGCCCGGCTCGGGTTCCACCGGCAGCACGAGCCGCGCATCGAGGATGTCCTGCGCGCGGCCGCGGAACACGGCCAGCGCGCGGTGTGACGGCACGCGGCCGATGGGTTCGTCGTAGTCGAAGTAGTCGCGGAACTTGGCGATGTCCGGGTTGTTCTCGTCCTTGCCGGCCATGAGGCTCGACTTGAAGAGACCTTCGGCCCACAGCCACTCGCGCAGGTTCTGCAGCAGCGCCGCATCTTCGGCCCAGCGTTCGGACAGGATGTCGCGCACGCCGTCGAGCACCAACGGCACGGTCGAAAAATCGAGGCCGTCGACGGCCGGTTTGACGAAGGCCGCGGCCTCGTCGGCCGGCACCAGCGACGGGTCGGCGAAGAGCCTGTCGGCGAGCGGCTCGATGCCCCCTTCGCGCGCCATCTGGCCCTTGGTGCGGCGCTTGGGCTTGAAAGGAAGATAGAGGTCTTCCAGCTCCTGTTTGGTCGGCGCGGCTTCGATCGCAGCGCGCAGTTCGGCACTCAGTTTCCCTTGCTCTTCGATGCTCTTCAGCACCGCGGCGCGGCGGTCTTCGAGTTCTCGCAGGTAGCCGAGCCGCACTTCGAGCTCGCGCAACTGGATGTCGTCCAGCCCGTCGGTCGCCTCCTTGCGATAGCGTGCGATGAAAGGCACCGTGGCGCCTCCGTCGAGCAAGTCGACGGCGGCTTTCACCTGATGCTCGCCGACCCGGATCTCGGCGGCCAGCTGGCGAATGATTTTCTGCATGGGTCGAACAGCTCCCTGCGCTGAAGATAAAGCGCGGAAGTTTGCCATAGGCCCGCAGGTCACAATGGCCCGCCCATGCGCCGTTTCGCGAAACTGCTGCGCGGCCTCGTCGCCGTGATGCTCGTCCCTCTCCTGCTCTTCGAGGAGTGGGGTTGGGAGCCGCTGGCTGCGCTCGCCGCACGCTTGGCGCGCCTGCCTGTCTGGGCATCGCTGGAGCGCTTCATCCGCACGCTTTCGCCCTGGGGCGCGCTGGCCGCCTTCGGGGTGCCGGTGCTGATGCTGCTGCCGCTGAAGCTGCTCGCGCTCTTCCTGCTCGGCGGCGGCCACGCGAAAAGCGCGCTCCTCTTGCTGGTGGCCGCCAAGCTGGTGGGCACAGCCATCGTCGCGCGCCTTTTCCAACTGGTCGAGCCGGCGCTGATGCGGATTCCGTTCTTCGCGCGCTGGTACCCGCGCTGGAAGCGATGGAAGGACGAGGTGCTCGACGCCGTGCGCCGAACCGCGCCGTGGCGTGCGGCCCGACGCCTCAAGGCCGGCACGCGGCGCTGGTGGCGGAGCGTTCGTCGCGCCTGAGCGACTTTCGACCAGGCTATTTCATCCGGGTAGATTGCATGACTGCTTTTGCCCGGGTATTATTCGCCTCCCATGAATCTCGACAATGAAACGACCGTCACCGCCTTCTCAGGATTTGAGCGAATTGCCTCAGGCACGCCTGACGAGGTGATGGCTCTGCTGCGCCAGCGTGCCGACGCCCCGGCCACCTTCATATTCAGCGATCAGACAGGCGAACGGCTGGAAATCGACATGCGCGACGGCAGCCTGAGCGAAGGAAGGGCTTTGGCGCCGGCCGTTCAAGGCCACAAACAAGTCGGGCGGCCCAAGCTCGGCGTGGTTTCGAGGGAAGTCACGCTCCTGCCGCGCCAATGGGACTGGCTGAGCCGGCAACCCGGCGGCGCGTCGGTGGCCCTGCGGCGGTTGGTAGACGACGCCCGCCGCGTGAATGCTGGCCGCGATGCCCAGCGGGCCGCGCGCGAAGCCACCTACCGCTTCATGACCGCCATTGCGGGCGATTTGCCCGGCTTCGAAGAAGCGACCCGGGCGCTGTTTGCCATCGACAGGCCACGCTTCGACTCCCTCGTGAGCGAATGGCCCGTGGACCTGCGAGAACATCTGCATCGCCTGGCAGCTGCCTCGTGGGAGACGCCATGACGCCCGAAATCCCACCCCCGGATCTCGCAGACCCCACGCAGCCTGCGACGATGAGCGCGGTCGCGGCGCTCCCGCTCTGGAGAACTTTCCTGGTGTTCCTGGCACCGATGCTGCTCAGCAACATCCTGCAGTCGCTGTCGGGCACGCTCAACAACGTCTTCCTCGGTCAGATGATCGGCGTCGGCGCGCTGGCGGCAGTGTCGAGCTTCTTTCCCATCCTGTTCTTCTTCATTGCCTTCACCATCGGGCTGGGCGCCGGCGCCTCGGTGCTGATCGGGCAGGCCTGGGGAGCGCAACAGCCCGAGAAGGCGCGCGCGGTCGCTGGCACCACGCTCACGGTCGGCGTGCTGTTCGCGCTCGCGGTGGCGGTGTTCGGCGGCTCTTTCACGCGGCCGATGCTGGCGGCGCTGGGCACGCCGCCGGACATCCTGGCCGACGCGACCATCTACGCCCGCATCATCCTCATCGCAATGCCCGGGCTCTTCGTGTTCCTGCTGTCCACCGCGATGCTGCGCGGCGTGGGAGACACCGTGAGCCCGCTCTACACGCTCCTGATTTCGACCGTGCTCGGGTTGATGATCACGCCCGCCCTCATTCGCGGCTGGTTCGGCTTGCCGCAGATGGGTGTGGCGAGCGGCGCCTGCGCGACCGTGGTGTCTTTCGTGGTCGCGACCACGTGGCTGGCTTTTCATCTGCGCGCCCGCAAGAGCCCGCTGGCGCCAGATGCCGACTTCGTGCGGCACCTGCGCATCCGCCCGGCGCTGCTCAAGTCGGTGCTCCGGGTCGGCGTGCCGACCGGCGTGCAGATGATCGTGGTGTCGCTGGCCGAACTCGCCCTGCTCTCCTTCGTGAACGGCTATGGCTCGAACGCCACCGCCGCCTACGGGGCGGTCAATCAGGTGGTGGCCTATGTGCAGTTTCCGGCCATCTCCATCGCCATCACGGCCTCGATCCTGGGTGCGCAGGCCATCGGCGCGGGCCAGGTGCAGCGGCTGGGCGCCATCACGCGCACGGCGCTCTGGATGAACATGGTGCTCACGGGCGGCCTGGTGCTTCTCGGCTATCTGCTGTCGCGGCCGCTGATGAGCCTGTTCATCACCAGCGAACCCGTGATCGAAGTCGCCCAGACGCTGTTGCACATCATGCTGTGGAGCACGGTGATCTACGGCATGGGCAGCGCGCTGTCGGGCATCATGCGCGCGAGCGGATCGGTGCTTGTGCCGACCCTCATCTCGATCGCCTGCATCGCCTTCATCGAAGTGCCGGTGGCCTGGCTGCTCAGCCACCGCTTCGGACTCAACGGAATCTGGATGGCCTACCCGGCTGCCTTCGTCGCGATGCTGACGCTGCAGGCCAGCTACTACCGGCTGGTGTGGCGCAAGAAGACCATTCGGCGAATGATCTGAGGGGTGGGCGCCGGCGAGGCCGGTCGCCGGCGCTCAGCGCGCGACTTCGGGTGCGACTCTGGATTGAACCTTCGGCTCCAGCTGGTGCGCAATCGAGCCGAGGACAACCTGCAGGACGATCACCACGATCACGGCGATCCAGCTGGTGCCGCCTCGCTGAGCAATTTGCCGCCGCTGGGCGAGCGGGTCTCGGGTTTGAGCGCGCGCTGCCAGGATACGGCGACGACAGACCTTGTAGTAGACGGCGTCGGCAAACAAGGCCGGCAGGACGAACGCGAGCGCCACCACTGCGGCCATGGCGCCGCTGGACGGCATTCCACGCGACAGCAAGGCAAGAGCGACTCCGAACACCAGGGGCATCATCGAGTACGCCACGGCGAGCAGCCACATCTTGCGGTAGATGAGCCAGTAAAACGTGATAAAGAACGCAGGCCAGTGCCACCGCATGCCTGCCGCGCGATGCCGGTCGAACTGCTCGAACTTTGCGAGATATCGAGCGGTGTTGTTGTGGCCGATGAAATCGTCGTACTGGTCCTCGGCGCGTTCGGGGCGCGTTCCCCCTGCCCGGCTATTTTGACTGGTGAACTTCACTTCCGGGAGCGATCCAGATGGTTCGTAAGGCGTCCCGCCCGGCGCGGTAGACACGGCTGCGAAATTCGCGCCGCCGCAACGGATGCAGACTTTGCTGAATGGTGACTCTTCTTGCCCGCACTTGACGCAATGCATCCTTCACTCCGCTCGATATTTATGAGCGGCCGAGGGTAGCGAGCGAATCGAGCGGATCACCTACATCGTCAGAATCCGCGCGAATTGAACTGCCCGGCGGTGGTGTGTGATCAAGCCTGCGCAATCATCTCGCCGACTTTCCGCGCGAGCGACACCACGTCGAACGGCTTGGTCAGCACCTGCATGCCGGGCTCGAGGTGGCCGTTGCCCACCGCCGCGTTCTCCGCGTAGCCGGTGATGAAGAGCACCCGCAGATCGGGCTTCAGGATGCGGCCGGCATCGGCCACCTGCCGGCCGTTCAGGCCACCCGGCAGGCCGACGTCGGTGATGAGCAGATCCACGCGCCGCGTGAACTGCAGGAGCCGCAGCCCGGCAAGCCCGTCGCCCGCTGCGAAGACCCGGTAGCCGGCCTCTTCGAGCACCTCGGTGACCAACTCGCGGATGGTGACCTCGTCTTCGATCAGCAACACGGTTTCGCCGTCGCCGGACAGCAGCTGGTCGTCGGTGACCGGGGGCTCGTCGTCCTCCGCTTCGCCGATGTGGCGTGGCAGATAAAGGCACATCGTGGTGCCCTTGCCGAGCTCGGAATAGACGCGCACCTGCCCGCCGGACTGCCGCACGAAGCCATAGACCATCGACAGGCCGAGCCCCGTGCCCTTGCCCAGCGGCTTGGTCGTGAAGAAGGGGTCGAAGATGCGCTGGATGACTTCGGGCGTCATGCCGCTGCCGGTGTCGGTGACGCAGAGCGACACATACTGCCCCGGCGCCACGTCGCGGCCTGCGGCAGCGCGCTCGTCGAGCCACTTGTTGGCGGTCTCGATCGTCAGGCGACCGCCACCCGGCAGCATGGCGTCGCGCGCATTGATGCACAGATTGAGCAGCGAATTCTCCAGCTGCGACGGGTCGATTCGCGTGGTCCACAGCCCGCCCGCGCCCACCACCTCGACCTCGACGTCCGGGCCCACGCTGCGCCGCAGCAACTCCTCCATGCCGGCGATCAGTTTGTTGAGGTCGGTCGGCCGCGGGTCGAGCGTCTGCCGGCGCGCGAAGGCCAGCAGGCGCTGCGTCAGTGCGGCTGCCCGCTTGATCGATTCCTGGCCCATGTCGATGTAGCGCTCGAGCCCTTCGGTTCTGCCGCGCTTCAGATGAGCCTGCAGCACCTGAAGGCTGGCGCTCATGCCGCCCAGCAGGTTGTTGAAGTCGTGCGCGATGCCGCCCGTGAGCTGGCCGACGGCTTCCATCTTCTGCGCCTGGCGCAGCGCTTCCTCGGCTTCGACGAGCTTGCGCGTGCGCTCGAGCACGATGGCTTCGAGGTTCTCGTTGGCTTCGCGCAGCTGCAGTTCGCTGCGCTGCAGCGCCTCGGAATTGCGCGCGCGCTCCGACGCCGTGCGGACCCGGTCGGCCACTTCGCGGATCAGATCGAGATCGTCCTGCGGCCACTCGCGCGGCGTCCCGCTGATCACGAAGAGCGCCGCCACCAGCACGCCCTGCTCGACGATCGGGATGATCACGAACGCACTGGCGTTTCGCTGATCGAGCGCCTCGGCGGCGCCGGTGGTGCGCTCGTCGTTGCGCACGTCCGCAATGCTGACGATCTCGTTGCGCTTCAGGCTGTCGACGAAGCTCCCGTACGAGCGGAACTGGAGCGAGCCCGTTCGGCTCTGCACACCGGGCGCGGTCCAGTCGCGCTCGACCTGCAAGGTTTCCCCAGCCGACCCGACCGTGCCGTAGCCGACGCGACTCGCGTCCAGCGTGGTGCCGAGCACCTCGGCGGCGGCGAAGGCGATCTCGATCGCGTTCGTCATGTCGCGCAGGCGGTAGGTCAGCCCGGCCAGCGCTTCGCGGCGGATCTCCAGGCGCCGCCGCTGCGTGACGTCGCGGATGACCGCCAGTGCGCCGAAGGTGTTGCCCTTGGCGTCCACCAGCGGCGACTCCACCGACTCGACGTGCAGTACGGCGCCGCTCTGCAGGATGTGCGTGCTCGGAATGCCCTCGCGCCGCTCGCTTTCGACCTCGGAGATGTGCGTGTCCATCGTGAGCGCGCCGAAGCCGGTGCCGCGTTCGTTGCGCGGCTCTTCCCTTTCGCGGAACACCTCTTCGCGGCGCCGCCCGACCACGTCGGACGATGCGATGCCGTAGCGTCGCTCCGCCGCCGGGTTGACGTAGATGATGTGGTCGTCGTCGTCGAAGGCGAACACGGCGTCCTGCATCTGGCCGAGCACATCCTTGCGCAACTGGTTGTTTGCCGCGTGGGCGCTTTCCAGCGTGTAGATGTCGTTGTTGACGACCAGCGCGTCGACGTCGCCGCTGTGGATGGCGTGCAGCGTGTCTTCGAGTTCCTGCAGGCGAACCCGCAATTCGGCGTTCTCGGAAGCGAGTCGGCCTTCTCGTCCGGGGCCGGAGTCGGGGGTGTCGGACGACGGCGTCATGGGCGTCTTTCGAGCCGGAGCCCCAGGGATTGGGCCAGCTTGACCGGGTCGGACATGTCGCCGATAAAGCGCCGCTGCGGCAGCGGAGCGATGCGGATCAGTGTCGGCGATGCGACCACCTGGTCGGCCTGCGCCGAAGCGATGTGGTCCGCGATGTTGAGCACCGTCAACGCATGCCGCCCTGAAAGGTGCGTATCCAGGAACTGGCGGATGTTCACCACGGCGCGCGACGAAATCGGCGATGCCGACGTCACGTACAGGCGAAACGCGTGCTGCGAATCCGCGTCGGGGGGTTCGTCCTGAGGGGACGCGACCGATATGCCGGAGGAGCTCATCCGGCGGATGCCAGTGGCTTGACGTCGAGCCCGACCAGCACCCGCTCTTCGTTGGAAAGGTCGCCGATGATCTTGCGCATCGGCTCCGGAAACTTTCGCACGAGCGTGGGCACGGCGAGGATCTGGTCCCCGGCGGCGAGCTGGGGATTCACCAGCAGGTCGATGATCTCGATGCTGTAGCGGCCGGCCAGATGCGTTTCACACAGACGCTTGAGGTTCTCCAACGCCGCGGACGAGCGCGCGGTGTTGCCGGCGACGTAGAGCCGAAGCTGCCACTCCGGTTTGGTCGCCTGCTTGCCGGTCTTTGCGGATTGCTGTGCCATGTCAGCCCTTTCGTCTGCGCGCCGCGGGCTTGGCGGCTGCGCCACGCTCTGCGGCAATGCTGCGCGCCCGCGCGGCGGCACCCATGGCCTCGAACTCCTCGCGCGCGATGGCGGCTTCGACTTCTCCGACGCGCTCCTCGGCTTCGGCATTGAGTGCGGCGATCTGCGCATCGAGTGCGCGGCGCCGGTTCGCCAGATCGCGGATGCGGCGGGCGTGGTCGCGCTTGCGCAGGTCGTCGGCCGCCAGCGAATGCGCAACCTGCGCCACGCGTGCCATGCCGGTGAGCACTTGGTCGCCGGACAGGTAGACGTCGACCAGGTCGAGTCCCTGGTCGGAGAAGACGAACTCGCGCACCTGGTTGGAATGCGCCATGCCGCGCGACTTGAGCACCTGCAGCGTGCGCGTGCGCTCGCCGTTGTAGGCCAGGTTGCCCAGCAGCAGCCAGGTGTCCATCAGCGACGAGATGCCGACTTCGGACGAAGCCAGGCCCGACATCGCGTCCGGCGTGAGCGTGGTGAACATCGCGGTGGTGCCGCGGGTCTTGAGGAAGTCGATCAGCCGCGTCAACGTCAGCGCGAGCGCCGAATCGCTGCGGTGGCCGGTCAGATTGCTGATCGGATCGACGGTGACCAGCGAAGGATCGAAATCGGCAACCGTGTCGTACATGTGCACCAAGTGCTGCTCCAGCCCATGGAGCGTCGGGCGGGTGGCCTCGATGCGCAGCAGGCCGCTCGCCAGCCAGCGCTTCAGGTCGATGCCGATCGACAGCAGGTTGCGCAGCAACTGGCTCTTCGATTCCTCGTAGGTGAACATGATCGCGCGCTCTCCGCGCGCGCATGCCGCGTCGACGAAGGACGCGGCAATGCTGCTCTTGCCGGTGCCGGGCGAGCCGGACACCAGCACGCTGCTCCCGCGAAACACGCCCTTGTCGCCGAGCATCTCGTCGAGCCCGCGAATGCCCGTGGACACGCGTTCGAGCGGCGCCGCATGTTCGAGCATCAGCGAGGTGACGGGCAGCACCGAGATGCCCTTCTGGCTGATGAGGAACGGGTACTCGTTGGTGCCGTGCGCCGACCCGCGGTACTTGATGACCCGGAGGCGCCGCGTCGACACCTCGTCCACGATGCGATGGTCCAGCAGGATCACGCAGTCGGCCACGTATTCTTCCAGGCCATAGCGCGTCAGCGACTGATCGCCACGCTCGCCCGTGATGATGGCCGTCACGCCCTTGTCCTTGAGCCAGCGGAACAGGCGCCGCAACTCGGCGCGCAGGATCGCGTGGTTGGGCATGCCCGCGAAAAGCGCCTCGATGGTGTCGAGCACCACGCGCTTGGCGCCGATCGAATCGATGGCGTGTCCGAGGCGGATGAAGAGCCCTTCGAGGTCGTATTCGCCGGTCTCTTCGATCTCGCTGCGTTCGACGTGCACGAAGTCGAGCACGATCTTCTTCTGCCGTTGCAGCTTGTCGAGATCGAAGCCGAGCGAGCGCACGTTCTCGGCCAGCTCGGCGGCCGTTTCCTCGAACATCATGAAGACGCCGGGCTCGTCGTACGCCGTCGCGCCCCGAACGAGGAACTCGGCCGCCAGCAGCGTCTTGCCGCAACCGGCCGATCCGCACACCAGTGTGGGCCGCCCTGCGGGCAAACCGCCGCCGGTGATTTCGTCGAGGCCGGGAATCCCGGTGGGGGCCTTGTCGATGCCCGATGACGGAACGGGCGGTACGGAGCGAGTCGCCTTGCTGGTTTTTCTATTCATGGAGCACGGAGTGAGACGACGCCGCAGTCGTTTGCAGCGCCTTGGAATTATCTGGTCAAGTCCGCGCAGCCGAAGCGGCGCGCGACCCGTAAGGGGCCTTGTCTTACAGAAGCCGGCGTGATTCGGATACTTGTCGGATGGGCCGAGCCCGACGATCAGCGCGCCGCGGGGTTGCTCGTTGCCGCTCCCCGCCCTTCGATGAGCCACCAAGCGCTTGCCGAGCCCAGCGCTGCGAGCGCTGCTGCGACCAGCATCACGCAACGAAAGCCGGCGACGAAGGCCTCCTCGATGGCGGACTTCAACGAAGCGGCGGTCGCGCCATCGAGTCCGGGTGGCACCTTGGCCGCGGCCAGGCTGCTGCGCTGCGTGTCGATCAGCGCGCCGACTTCGGGCGAGACGCCTGCAAGCCTCAGCCCATCGGACAACACGGCATTGAAGACCGCCGCCATGATCACGCCGAACACCGCGATGGCCAGCACCGATGCCGCCCTCGACACCGCGTTGTTGACGCCGGACGCCACGCCCGCGCGGTCTGCACCGACCGAGTTCATTACGGTGGTCGTGAGCGGCGCGATCGTCACCGTCATGCCGAAACCCAGCGCGACCACCGCAGGAAAGAATCCGCTCCAGTAGCTGGCGCCGACACCCGGCACCGCGAACAGCGCGAAGCCCGCCGCGGCAATGGCTGGCCCGATGACCAGCGGCAGGCGCGGGCCGAACCGGTCCACCAGCTTGCCGGCCCAGCGCGACAGCGTGAACATGATCAGCACGAAAGGCAGCAGCGCGGCGCCCGCCACCGTCGCCGAGTACTGCTGCACCTGGATCAGGTTCAGCGGAAAGAAATAGAGGCTTCCGCCCAGTGCTGCGTAGAGCAGCAAGGTCAGCAGGTTGGCGCCCCCGAAATTGCCGACGCGAAACCAGGCGAGCGGCAGCATCGGCATGCGGCTGCGGCGCTCCACCACCACGAAGGCCGCCGTCGCCGCCACGCCACCGACGAGCGCAGCGAGCACCGCGGGCGCGCTCCAGCCCTGCGTCGGCGCTTCGATGAACGCATACACGATGCCGCCCAGCGCCAGCGTCGCCAGTGCCGCGCCCCACACGTCGAGTGCACCACCGCCGGCGGGTGCCGAGCGGCTTTCCGGCACATGCCGCCAGGCAATCAGCAGCACCGTCGCCGCCACGGGCAGGTTGATCAGAAAAGCCCAGGCCCACGAATAGTGCTCGACCAGAAAGCCACCCAGCACTGGCCCGAACGCGGCCGTGATGCCGCTGAAGCCCGACCAGGTGCCGATCGCGCGCCCCCGCTCCTTCTCCGGGAAGGACGCACTGATCAACGCCAGGCTCCCCGGCACCAGCAAGGCGCCACCGATGCCTTGCACCGCCCGCGCGGCAACCAGCTGCCACACCGTGGCGGCCAGCGCGCAGCCGAGCGATGCCAGCGCGAAGATCAGCACGCCCGTGACGAACACCCGGCGCCGGCCGAAACGGTCACCCAGCGCCCCGCCCACCAGCAACAGCGCCGCCAGGAAAAGCGCATACGACTCCACCACCCACTGCGCCTGAAACGCCGAAGCCGACAGGTCGTCCTGGATCGCCGGCAGCGCGACGTTGACCACCGTCGCGTCGATGAACGCCATGCTCGACCCGAGGATCGCGCATGCCAGCACCCAGGGCTTGGAGCGATCGGGGCACGTCGTGGCTTCGCCGCCGGCCGGGGATGGGGGTGCGTGTCGCGATTCGCTGTGAGGCGCCATGGCGGAGTATGGGCACGAACGACGCCGGGCGTGGCCGCGGGAGATCGGACGCTGCGCGGGCCTCTCTCTCAGAAACTCAGGCGCTCAGCGGCCGCGTCTCGCGAATCCGCAGCGTGCTGCACACGGCCGCGATGGCGGCGCAGCAGGACGCGATCGCCAGTGCCACGACCTGCCCCTTGCCGTCGTGCGGACTCCAGATGCTGAACGTGGCCGCGAGCATCACGGCACCCACCGTCTGTCCCGTGAGGCGCGCAGTGCCCAGCATGCCGCTCGCCGCGCCGCTGCGGTGGGGCGGCGGTGTGGTCACGATGGTGTGGTTGTTGGGCGACTGGAACAGCCCGAAGCCGAGGCCGCACAGGCCCATGCGCCAGACGATGTCGAAGTTGGTGGGATGCGATGGGAGCAGGGCCAGTGCCGCCAGGCCGGTCGCTAGCAGCGCGAGCCCGATGCCGCCGAGCCAGCCGTCCGGATACCGGCCGATCAGCCGACCGGCGATGGGCGCCATCAGGACGATGCCGAGCGGCCAGGCCGTGATGAGCAGCCCGGCTTCGAAATGGGTCCGGCCGTAGGTGTCGAGCAGCAGAAAAGGCAAGGCGATGAACGAGAGCATCTGCGCGCTGAAAGCGCAGACCGAGGTGCCCATCGACAGCGCGAACACCGGCATGCGCAGCAGGTCGAGCGGGAACAGCGGAGCGGTCTGCCCGCGCATGCGCCGCAGGTAAACAAAGCCGACCGCCACGCCGCCGAGCAGCAACGCCCAGGCCAGCGGACTGGCCCCCTGCTCTGCCCCGCTGCGCACGCCCAGCCGGTCGACGCCGACGAAGACGAGCGTGAACATGAGGACGTTGAGCACCACGTCGACGAGCGAGATGCGCTGGTCCGGCGAGGCCTTGACCTGGTTGACGGGCAACGCCCGGGCGCCGAGCACGAGCACGAGCGCACCGAGAGGCAGGTTGAGCGCGAAGAGCCACTGCCACGACGCGACGGACAAGATGCCGGCGGCGATGGTGGGGCCCGCGACGGACGAGGTGGCGACGACCATGGAGTTGATGGCCATGCCGCGCCCGATGCGGTCGCGCGGATAGATGAGGCGCACGAGTGCCGAGTTGACGCTCATGAGACCGGCCGCACCGAGGCCCTGCAATGCGCGCGCGGCGATGAGCGTCGACAGGGACGTGGCGAGCATGGCGAGCAGCGACGAGGCGGCGAAGAGCGCCATGCCGACGAGGTACACACGCCGGTAGCCGATGCGATCGCCGAGCGATGCGAGCGGAATCAGCATGCCGAGGGTGGCAATCTGGTAGGCGTTGACGACCCAGATGGCGCGTGCCGGATCGGTCTGGAGTTCGCGCGCGATGTCGGGGAGCGCGAGGTTGACGATGGTGCCGTCGAGGACGGCGACGGCGATGCCGAGAATGATGACGAGCATGGCGCGCCCGCGCATCGGCGGGTCCAGACCGTCCATCGGCAGCGCAGAACTCATGCGCGCGATTGTCGCCAAGTTCGCAATTGGCTCGGGGCTGCGGCTGGGCGCGTTATGTGATAGAGCTGTTGTGGCGGAGCGCTGTGTCGGTCGTGTGCGGCGCTCGTGTTCGTTGGTTAGAGCGACCGTGAGGCGGTGTGCGGCGTTCGTGTTGGTGAGAGCGCCCGTGTGACGGTGTACGGCGGGACTGCTTCACTGTGCCGGCCCTTCGGGCTTCCCTCCAGTGCTCGCGCGGTCGGGCCGTCGCAGAACTCGCTGCGTTCACTTCGTTCACTGCGCTCAGACAGCTGCGACGAGTCAGATGACGAA
>JAHJOG010000147.1 GCA_018820395.1 Gammaproteobacteria bacterium
CTGGGCTACGCCTGGCAGAAGGGCTGGCTGCCGCTGGGGCACGCGTCGCTGATGCGCGCGATCGAGCTCAACGCGGTCGCGGTCGACAACAACAAGGCGGCCTTCGAGTGGGGCCGTCAGGCTGCAGAGCGGCCCGGCGATCTGCAAAAGCGCGTGCGTCCCGGCCAGGTCATCGAATTCAAGAAGCGCGAGACCGTGGAGAGCCTGGTCGCGCGCCGCGTCGAGTTTCTGACTGCCTATCAGAACGCGGCCTATGCCAAGGATTACAAGGCCTTCGTCGGTCGCGTGCAGCAGGCCGAATCGGCGCTGGGCAAGACCAGCCTCACCGAGGCCGTGGCGCGATATCTGTTCAAGCTGATGGCGTACAAGGACGAGTACGAGGTGGCCCGGCTGCACACCGACCGCAGCTTCCTCGACCGGGTCGAAGGCATGTTCGAAGGCGACTACACGCTCAACTACCACCTCGCCCCGCCGATCATCGCCAAGCGCAATGCCAAGGGCGAACTGCAGAAGCAGAAGTTCGGCCCCGGCATGCTGACCGGTTTCCGGTTGCTGGCCCGGTTGAAGGGGTTGCGCGGCACGATGCTCGACATCTTCGGCCGCACCGAGGAGCGCAAGACCGAGCGTGCCCTGATCGGCGAATACCGCGCGAGCATCGAGGAAGTTCTGGGCAGGCTCACGGCCGACAACCATGCGCTGGCGCTGGACATCGCCAGCTTGCCGGAACAGATCCGCGGCTACGGTCACGTCAAGGAGCGCAATCTCGTCGCGGCGCGCGCGCGCTGGAGCGAACTGATGAACCACTGGCGCCAGCCGAAAGCCGAGGCGGCATAGCCCTGTTGCGCGGGAGGGTCTTCGCTGTACCCTTCGGCACCGGCCACCTCCGCTGACAAGAAGAAGGCAGCGAGAACCGGACCGATCCACAACGAGGCCCGTGCCGGTGCGCCTGAAATACAAGACACTGCTGCTCGCAGTCGCCCCGCTGCTCGTCTCGCTGGCGCTGATCGCCTGGGCCGTGCAACGCGAACAGGCTTCGCTCGCCGAGCGGCGGCGCCTGCAGGTGCGCACGGCTTTCATGATCGCCAAGCAGGAGGAGCTGCGGCATTACGTTGCCTTGGCGCTGAGCACGGTCAGCCCCCTGTACAACCAGAATCGGGACGACGAGGAGATCAAGCAGCAGGTCATGCAGCGGCTCGCCAACCTGGACTACGGTCCGGACGGGTACTTCTTCCTGTACAGCATGGACGGCGTCAACCTGATGCATCCGCGGCAGCCCGAGTTGGTCGGGCGCAATCTCATCGAGCTGCGCGACGCCGGCGGCGAACCGACGATCAGGATGCTCCTCGAGCGTGCCCGCTCGGGCGGCGGGTTCGTGGTGTATCACTGGCGCAAGCCGTCTTCCGAGGTCGAGACCGCCAAGCTGGGGTACGTCACGGTTCTGGAGCGCTGGGGGTGGATGATTGGGACCGGCCTGTATCTCGACGACATCGACGACTTCATGCGCGTGATCGACGACGAGCTCGAACGCACCACCCACACGACGCTGCTCTGGATCGCCGGCACCGGCGGGCTCGGCGTGGCACTGCTTTTCGGCTGCATGCTGCTGCTTGGATTCAGCGAAATCAAGGTGAGCGACGCCAAGCTGAAATTGCTGGCGCGAAAGGTGGTGACGTCTCAGGAGGAAGAGCGCGCGCATCTGTCTCGCGAACTGCATGACGGCACCGGACAGACGCTGGTGGCGGTCAAGCTGCTGATCGAGTCGGCCCTGGATCGCCTCGAAGGCGGTCGTGACGTCGTCAAGGCGCCGCTGACACGCGCGCTCGAACGGCTCAAGGAGGCCTTGGTCGAGGTGCGGGGCATGTCGCATCGCCTGCGTCCGGTCATGCTCGACACGCTCGGGTTGCCGGCGGCGTTGCAGAGTCTCGGCGAAGAAACCTGCGGCGAGTCCGGCACCGCCTTCACCATGGAAGTCGAGGGCGACGAGGTCGAGCTGCCCGAAGCGGTGAAAACGGTGCTCTTCCGGATCACCCAGGAGGCGCTGACCAACATCCAGAAGCATGCTGGCCGCGCCCATGTCGGTCTGCGCTTGTCGTTCGGCGAAGCGGGCCTGCACCTCAGCATTCATGACGACGGACGCGGATTCGACGTGCAATCGGTGCGTGAGGATCCGCGACGCGGGATCGGGCTGCGCAACATGCGAGAGCGAATCGAAAGCGTGGGTGGGACCTTGTCCGTGCAATCGCAGCCGGGTCTGACCCGGATCACTGCCGGCATGCCCTATGACGCGATCCGGCGCTTCGAAGCCTCGAGTTGAGGAAAGACGCTGCAATGATTCGCCTGCTCCTGGTCGACGACCATCCGCTCGTGCGAGACGGTCTCAAGGCGCGCCTCGCGAGCGAGACCGACATCGAGGTGGTCGGCGAAGCCGGCGATGCGGCCGAAACGCTGACCGCTTTGGCCGCGTGCTCGCCAACACTGGTGCTGATGGACGTTGGAATGAAAGACGGCAGCGGCATCGATCTGACCGGCGTGCTGTTGGCTAGAAGCCCCGGGCTTCACGTGCTGATGTTGAGCATGTACGACAGCGTCGAATACGCGCACCGCGCATTGCAGGCCGGCGCGCGAGGGTACGTGCTCAAGGACGCGCCCTCGGCCGAGATCCTCGTCGCCATACGCACCGTCGCGGCCGGAGGCACCTACCTCAGCGCGTCGATCGCCGAGCGCATGTTTCGCGCGCCGACGCAGAGCAATCAGCTGTCCACGCGTGAGCGAGAGATCCTGTCGTGCATCGCACTCGGGCAGTCGAGCAAACTGATTGCCCGCGCGCTCGACTTGAGCGTGCGCACGGTCGAAACCCATCGGCAGAACATCCGCCGAAAGCTCGACCTGGAAACGCAGGCCGACTTGATCAAGTACGCGGTCGAACACGGCGGCCGACCCGGTTTCCTGGGTCAGTGAATCGGCGCAAAGGGTTTTCCAGTACGTAACGCTACGCAGCGCCTCTGCGTAGTGGAACGCTGTCGCCGCCGATGTTTCGTCTGCACACTTCGCTGCGCCCCAAAAACCACTGCCCGAGACAGGCACGGAGACTTCAATGAAACTGAACGCCAAATTCACCCTGTGCGCACTTGCGCTCGCCGCATCGACGCTCGCCCTGGCTGCGGACCCGATCAAGATCGGCGTCGACGGGCCCTTCACCGGCGGTTCGTCGTCCATGGGTGTGAGCATGCGCGACGGGGTCCGCATGGCGGCCGATGAGATCAACAAGGCCGGCGGCGTTCTGGGGCGGCAACTGCTCCTGGTCGAACGCGACGACGAAGCGAAGAACGAGCGCGGCGTTCAGATCGCGCAGGAGTTGATCAACAAGGAAAACGTCGTCGCCGCGGTCGGCTACATCAACACCGGCGTGGCCCTGGCCTCGCAGCGCTTCTATCAGGAAGCCAAGATTCCGGTCATGAACAACGTCGCGACCGGCTCGTTGGTCACGCACCAGTTCGACGACCAGCCCGACAACTACGTGTTTCGCAATGCCGCGCACGACAGCATCCAGGCGCCGATGATCGTCGAGGAAGCCATCACTCGCCGCAACTTCAAGAAGGTGGCGATCCTCGCCGACTCGACCAACTACGGACAACTCGGTCGTCAGGATCTGGAGAAGGCCCTGGAAGCCAAGGGCATCAAGCCGGTGGCGACCGAGAAGTTCAACATCAAGGACGTCGACATGACGCCGCAGTTGCTCAAGGCCAAGGAAGCCGGAGCCGAAGCCATCCTGACCTACGCGATCGGCCCTGAACTCGCGCAGATCGCCAACGGAATGACGAAGCTGGGATGGAAGGTTCCGATGATCGGAAGCTGGACCCTGTCGATGGCCAATTTCATCGACAACGCCGGCCCGGGCGGCGAAGGTGCGCGCATGCCGCAGACCTTCATCCAGGAACCGACCACGCCCAAGCGCCAGTCGTTCATCGCCAACTATCTGAAGACTTTCAACACGAAGAACGGCCGCATCGATTCGCCGGTGTCCGCAGCGCAAGGCTATGACTCCGTCTACCTGCTGGCTGCCGCCATCAAGCAGGCCAACTCGACCGAAGGCCCCAAGATCAAGGCGGCGCTGGAAGACCTCAAGACGCCGGTGGAAGGCGTGGTGACGACCTACAACAAGCCGTTCAGCGCGAAGGATCACGAGGCGATCACCGCCAACATCCCGGTGTTCGGCGAGGTCAAGGGCCAGCGCGTGGTCTACGCCTACCCTGACGACCAGAAGAAGGCGGGCGACGTGCGTCTGAAGGACGTCAAGGCCAACGACGCCATGTCCGGCGTCAAGAAGTAACTGCACGAGGTTCACGCCGTACGCGCCGCTCGGCACAGGCCGGGCGGCGCTTCGCAGTATCTGCGCGCATCTGCGCGCCCGAGGAATTCCCATGCAGATCTTGACCCAACTCGTGTTCAGCGGCATTGCCCTGGGCATGATCTACGCAGTGATCGCGTTCGGTTACCAGTTGACCTTCGCCACGTCGGACACGCTCAACTTCGGCCAGGGCGATGCACTGATGCTCGGAGCACTGGTCGGGTTGACGCTGGTCGGCCTGGGCGTGAACTACTGGTTGATGATCCCGCTCGTGTGCCTGTTCGGGGCCGTGCAAGGCATCGTCGTCGAACGCATCGGTGTGCGTCCGGCGATCAAGATGAAGTCGGAGTTCGGCTGGATCATGTCCACCATCGCCCTGGGCATCATCTTCAAGAACGTGGCCGAGAACGTCTGGGGCCGCGATGACCTCAAGTTTCCGAGTCCGCTTCCCGAGGCGCCATTGCATTTCCTGGGAGCGAACGTCCTGCCGATGGAAATCCTGGTGGTGGTCGGCGCGCTGGGCATGATGCTGGCGGTCGAGTTGTTCAACCGGCGCTCGATCTATGGCAAGGCCGTGGTCGCCACCTTCAACGACCGCGATGCAGCCAAGTTGATGGGGATCAACACCGGCCTGGTCATCACGTTCTCGTATGCCCTGTCTTCGCTGACGGCGGGTTTCGCCGGTGTGCTCATTGCGCCGCTGACGCTGACGGGCGCGACCATGGGCGCGGTACTCGGTCTGAAGGCGTTCGCGGTGGCCATCATCGGTGGCCTGACCAGCGGTCTGGGCATCGTCGTCGGCGGTCTGATCCTGGGCATCGCAGAAACGACGACCGGCTTCTATCTGTCGACCGGCTACAAGGACGTGCCGGGGCTGGTGTTGCTGCTCGTGGTTCTGGCTTTCAAGCCGGCCGGCCTGTTCGGCAAGAGCGCGATCAAGAAGGTCTGAGCATGAATCGCCACTTTCTCGCGTTGTCCGTCGCAGGCTTTATTGCGCTGGTGCTGTTTCCGGTCGCGCTCCACAACCCGTACTACGTCCATCTCGTCGAGACCATCATGATCTATGCGATCGTGCTGTTCGGTCTGGACATCGTGGTGGGCTACACGGGGCAGGTCTCGTTGGGCCATGCCGGCCTGTTCGGCATCGGCGCCTACACGGCCGGCGTTCTGGTTCTCAAGCTCGGCGCACCGCTGTGGATCACGTTGCCCTCGGCGGTCGCCGTGACCGCCGTGTTCGGTGCGGTGTTGGCACTGCCGGCGTTGCGCGTGACCGGCCCCTACCTGGCGATGGTGACATTGGCATTCGGCACCATCATCCAGATCCTCATCAACGAGATGAGCTTCCTGACCGAGGGTCCGCTCGGGATCAAGATCGCCAAGCCGGCCCTGTTCGGCACGCAGCTCGGCGAACGCGGCTTCTACTGGGTCGTCTGCGTGATGCTGGCGCTGTCGCTGATCATGGTTCACCGCGTGTCGCGTTCGCATCTGGGACGCGCGTTCGAGGCATTGCGCGGCAGCCCCGTCGCATCGGACTGCATGGGCGTCTCGGTCTATCGCTACAAGGTCTATGCGTTCGTGATCAGCGCCGGCCTGGCCGGGCTGGCGGGCGCGCTCTATGCCTATTCGGAACAGTACATCTCGCCCAATACCTACAACTTCGAACTGACCGTCCTGTTCTTGCTGGCCGTCATCATGGGCGGGCGCAAGACGCGGTCGGGAGCGATGCTGGGCGCGACCATCGTCGTCCTGCTGCCCAAGTTGCTGGACGACATCGTCCTGTTCCGATGGGTCGCGGTGGTGATGGCTGTCGCGGTGACGGTCGGCGCGCTGGTGGGCATGCGGCGCGGGAAGGTCAGCCTCAAGACGGCGGCGATCCCCGTCGTCGGAACGATCGCACTGGCGCTGATCTCGTTTCGCCTGCAGACCATGACCGATTGGCGCTTGTCGATCTTCGGCGTGATCACTCTGTTCGTCGTCTACTACCTTCAGGACGGCATCGTCGGCTTCGTCCGCGGTGCACTCAATCTCTCGACGGCCCAGGCCGACGACGCCAAGATCCCGTCGGGCGACGTGTCTTCCGGCGTCCCGGACGGCTTGTCGACGGTCCGAGGGCAGGCCGAGGATCTCTTGCTCGCGCGCGGTGTCCTGATGCAGTTCGGCGGCCTCAAGGCGCTCAACAACGTCGACCTGCGCGTCAAGCGAGGAACGATTCACGGCCTCATCGGCCCCAATGGTTCCGGAAAGAGCACGATGATGAACGTGCTGACAGGGATCTACACGCCAACCAACGGCAGCATCGTTTTCGGCGACGTGTCGCTCGTCGGGCGGACGGCGTCCGACATTGCATTGAGCGGCGTGGCGCGAACGTTCCAGAACGTCCAACTGTTCGGCGAAATGACGGCACTGCAGAACGTGATGGTGGGCCTGCACCACACCTTCTCGAGCAACCTTCTCCACGTGGCGCTGCACCTGCCCAAGTACTTGCGCGAATCCCGCGCCGCGTCGGCTCGCGCTTTCGCCTTGCTGCGTTTCGTGGGGCTCGAAGCGTTGGCCGGGGAAGAGGCCCAGAACCTCCCGTACGGAAAGCAGCGTCTGCTCGAAATCGCCCGCGCGCTGGCGCTCGACCCACAACTTCTGCTGCTGGACGAACCTGCGGCTGGCCTGACGGCGCCCGACATCAAGGAGCTGATTTCCATCATTCGCAAGATACGGGAGCACGGCGTCACGCTGATCCTCATCGAGCATCACATGGATGTGGTGATGGGACTGTGCGACACCGTGTCGGTGCTCGATTTCGGACAGAAGATCGCCGAGGGCAAGCCGGCCGAAGTGCAGGCGGATCCCAAGGTCGTCGAAGCCTATCTCGGGGGCGAGGCTGTCGCCCTCGTCGCCTGAAGAAGCCGGAGCCGCCAATGCTGACCATAGAGAAGCTGTTCGCCGGCTACGGCAAGGTGCAGGTGCTTCACGGCATCTCGATCGAGGTGCCGCGCGGCCAGGTGATCGCCCTGATCGGCTCGAACGGTGCGGGCAAGACCACCACGATGCGAGCAGTCAGCGGGATGATTGCGCCCAGCGGCGGCGTCATCACGCTCAATGGCAAGTCCATCGGGGGACTGGAGCCGTACGACATCGCGAAGCGGGGCCTTGCGCATTCTCCCGAAGGCCGCCGGGTCTTTGCGTCGATGACCGTCACCGACAACCTGACGCTCGGCGCCTTTCCGCGCCTGACCGGCAGCCGCCCCCGGGGTGATGTGGCCGGCGACCTCGAGCGGGCGCTCGAGATGTTTCCCCGGCTGAAGGAACGGCGCACGCAACTGGCAGGCACCTTGTCGGGAGGCGAGCAGCAGATGCTCGCGATGGCCCGCGCGGTGATGTTGAACCCCGACGTGGTGCTGCTGGACGAGCCCTCGATGGGGCTGGCGCCCATTCTGGTCGAGGAGGTTTTCCGGATCATCGCGCGCTTGAAGGCGGAGGGCGTGACGATGCTGCTGGTGGAACAGTTCGCCGCTGCCGCGCTGGCGGTTGCCGACTATGGCTATGTGCTGGAGAACGGCAGGATCTCGGTTCATGGTCCCGCGGCGAAATTGCGGAACGATCCGGCAGTCAAGGCCGCTTACCTGGGTGACTCGGGCCACTGAAAACGAGAGGCGAAGCGTCTTCCTTTCGACGTTCCGAGGGCGGATTCCCACGGGGCGCCACCCCGTCGATCCGGGCCGGCCGGGCAAGTCCTGTGGTGTTTCCCGGACCGTGCAAGGCGCGTGTGTCGGCCGAATACAATGCCGAGTGGTCTCGCGGCCTGGTGCTGCTTGGCTGGCCGCGTTGCTTCGCCGCCGATGCGTGGAACCATTGAATGGATTCCGCGCTCCTATTTCGTCCTACCGTTGGAGACTCCATTGTTCATTTCTACTGCCTTCGCCCAGACCGCGCCCGCCGCCGGCGGTGGCGACATGATGTCCTCGCTGGGCAGCATGCTGCCCCTGGTGTTGATGTTCGTGGTGCTGTATTTCGTGATGATCCGCCCGCAGATGAAGCGCCAGAAAGAGGCCCGGGCCATGATCGATGCGCTGGCCAAGGGAGACGAAGTGGCCACCGCCGGTGGCGTGCTCGGCCGCATCACCCAGTTGGGCGACCAGTACCTGACGGTCGAGATCGCCAAGGGCGTCGAAGTGCAGATGCAGCGCAGCGCGGTGGTCCAGGTCCTGCCCAAGGGCGCTATCAAGTAACCCATGAACCGCTATCCGGTCTGGAAGTACGCGGTCATCATGATCGTGGTACTGGTGGGGCTCGTCTATGCCCTGCCCAATTTCTTCGGCGAGGCGCCGGCCGTGCAGGTGTCTTCGGCCAAGTCCGCCGTGAAGGTCGACGCGGGCACCCAGGCGCGGGTCGAGCAGGCGCTCAGCGCCGCCGGTCTCAAGCCCGATCTGCTCACGCTCGACGAAACCTCGGTCCGTGCCCGGTTCGCCACGACCGACGAGCAGCTCAAGGCGCGCGACGTGCTCCAGCGCGCGCTGGTGCCCGACGGCAACGACCCCTCGTATGTCGTCGCGCTCAACCTGCTATCGCGGTCGCCGGCCTGGCTGACTGCGTTGCATGCCTACCCCATGTACCTGGGCCTCGACCTTCGCGGGGGCGTCGACTTCCTGCTGCAGGTCGACATGAAGGGTGCGATCGATAAGAAGGCCGAATCCTTTGCCGGAGACCTGCGCGCCAGCTTGCGTGACAAGGGAATTCGAGGCGGCTCGGTGAACCGCAACGGCCAGAGCCTGGAAGTCAGCTTCCGCGACGCGGCGAGTTTGCAGGCCGCCAAGGACCTCGTCCAGGATCAGTTCCCCGACCTGACGGCGACCGACACGCAAGAAGGCGGCAACTACAAGCTCACCGCCACCATCAAGCCCGAGGCTTCGCGTCGTCTGCAGGACGCCGCGCTCAAGCAGAACATCACGACGCTGCACAACCGGATCAACGAACTCGGCGTGGCCGAGCCCGTGATTCAGCAGCAGGGGCTGGACCGCATCGTGGTTCAGTTGCCAGGCGTGCAGGACACGGCCAAGGCCAAGGACATCCTCGGCCGCACGGCCACGCTCGAAATGCGGCTGGTCGACGAATCCGCCGAAGGCCGCGCCGCCGAAACGGGCTCGGGGCCCGTGCCCTTCGGTTCGGAGAAGTTCCTCGACCGGCAGGGTCGCCCGGTCATCGTCAAGAAGCAGGTGCTGGTCACCGGCGAAAACCTGACCGACGCGCAGCCCGGCTTCGACTCGCAAACGCAGCAACCCAAGGTCGACCTGACCATGGATGCCAAGGGCGGCCGGATCATGCGCGACGTGAGCCGCGAGAACTTCCACAAGCGCATGGCCATGCTGATCTTCGAGAAAGGCAAGGGCGAAGTGCTGACGGCGCCGTCGATCAACGGCGAACTCGGCAACCGCTTCCAGATCTCGGGTTCGATGAGCGTCGTCGAGGCGAACGACCTGGCCCTGCTGCTGCGGGCCGGTTCGCTCGCTGCGCCCATGGAAATCATCCAGGAACGCACGGTCGGCCCGAGCCTCGGCGCGGACAATATCAAGAAGGGTTTCGACAGCGTGATGTACGGCTTCGCCGCCATCATGGTGTTCATGTGCGTGTACTACGCGCTCTTCGGCCTGTTCTCGTCGATCGCGCTGGCGGTCAACCTGCTGCTGCTGGTGGCCGTGCTGTCGATGCTGCAGGCCACACTCACGCTGCCCGGCATTGCGGCCATGGCGCTGGCGATCGGTGTGGCGATCGATTCCAACGTGCTCATCAACGAGCGGGTGCGTGAGGAGCTGCGCAATGGCGCCGCGCCGCAGGCGGCCATTCATGCCGGCTACGACCGGGCCTGGGGCACCATCCTCGACTCCAACGTCACCACGCTGATCGCCGGCATTGCGTTGCTGGCCTTCGGCTCCGGGCCGGTGCGCGGCTTCGCCGTGGTGCACTGCATCGGCATCGTGACCTCGATGTTCTCGGCCGTGTTCTTCTCGCGGGGCCTGGTGAACTTCTGGTACGGCAGCAAGAAGAAGCTCAAGACGGTGTCGATCGGCACGGTCTGGCGCCCGACGGGCTCGGCCGTTGCCAAGGCGGACTGAAAGACTCAAGATGGAATTCTTCCGCATCCACAAGACGATCCCGTTCATGCGCCACGCGCTGGTGCTGAACGCGGTCTCGGTGATCACGTTCGTGTTGGCCGTGTTCTTCCTGTTCCATCGCGGGCTCCACCTTTCGGTGGAGTTCACGGGCGGCACGGTCATGGAAGTGGCTTTCCCGCAATCGGTCGACATCGGCCAGGTCCGCGAAACGGTGTCGAAGCTCGGTTATGCCGACGTCCAGGTCCAGAATTTCGGGACCTCGCGCGACGTCCAGATCCGGCTGCCGGTGCAGAAGGGTCAGACCTCAGCCCAGCAGAGCGAGCAGGTGCTCACCGCACTCAAGACGATGGACGCGGGCGCCACGCTGCGCGGCAACGAGTTCGTCGGCCCCCAGGTCGGCGAAGAACTCACCACCAACGGACTCAAGGCACTGGGCATGGTGGTGGTGGGCATCATGGTCTACCTGGCGATGCGCTTCGAATGGAAGTTCGCCCTCGCCACGGTGCTCGCCAATCTGCACGACGTGGTGATCATCCTGGGCTTCTTCGCCTTCTTCCAGTGGGAGTTCTCGCTGGCCGTGCTGGCGGCGGTGCTGGCCGTGCTGGGTTATTCGGTCAACGAATCGGTGGTGATCTTCGACCGGGTCCGCGAAAACTTCCGCCGCTATCGGAAATTGACGACGCGCGAGGTGATCGACAGCGCCATCACCTCGACCATCAGCCGGACCATCATCACCCACGGCTCGACCCAATTGGTGGTGCTCTCGATGTTCTTCTTCGGCGGCCCGACGCTGCATTATTTTGCGTTGGCGCTGACGATCGGCATTCTCTTCGGCATTTACTCGTCGGCCTTCGTTGCCGCGGCGATCGCGATGTGGCTCGGCGTGAAGCGCGAGGACCTGATCAAGGCGCCGATCAAGCGCGACGGCGATCCGGACGACCCGAACGCCGGCGCCACGGTGTGAAGCGCCGAGCGAGGATGGCTTGTTGGGGTTGCCCAGATGTGGTTTCGGCCCATGTGCGGTTACGCTCGGGGATGCAAGCCTAGAAGCTTGCCGTTACGATTCCCTATCCGTCTCCACTTTTCATGACTTCGCGGTCCCACGCATCTTCCCTGCAAATCGCCCGCGAGACGCGCGAGCGCTTCGTCGCCGCCACGGAAGGAGCGATCGCCCAGATCTCGGCGGCGATTCGCGAGCGTTTGTCGGCGCTGGCCAACCAGACCGCGACTGCGCGGGAAATGCAGGAGAACCGAGACGCTTTCCTTTCTTTCCAGTCGCAAGGCTCCCGCTGGGCGCCCCTGGCCCAGGAGGCCTGGCGCAAGACGCTGACCCGGCCGGCGCCGAGCGGGCCCGTCAACTCGGGTTCGGGCCTGGGACTGACGCTGATGGGCGACGAAGTCGTCGAGACCAGCATCCTCTCTTCCCGGCTGTCGCAGGTCATTCAGGACAAGGCGAGCTTCGAGCTCAATGACCTGCGCCTGCGCATCCAGCACCTCGAAGGAACGAGCGAACTCGACCCCAAGGACATCCTCCGGCCCGAGACCCTGGCCACCGTGCTGGTCGACCAGTGGCTGGCGGTCGGACTCGGCCGCGCGCTCTGGACCAAGGTGCAGGACTCGGTCCAGGCTCAGCTGACCGAGGTGGTCGTGGGGGCCTACAAGGACGCCAACGCGTTCCTGATCAGCAAGGGCGTCATGCCCGAAATCGACCTCAAGAGTTTCGTCAGGCGCACGGGCGGCGCTGCGACCTCGGGCGCGGCGCCCTTGGGCGGCAGCTTTGCGAGCAGCAATCTCACCGGGATCGGTCAGCGCGCGCAGAGCGCATCCGGCGGCTTCGCCATGACGCCCGGCAGCTTCGCGCCGGCCTCGATCGGCGTGACATCGCGCGGGCCCGGAGGCGACACCATGGCCGGCACGGGCGGCTCGCCACTCATCGTCGCGCGCCAGCGTGCGCAGGGTGTGTTGCTCAATCTCAAGCGTTTCGTCACGGCCCGCATCGGCGGCGACATCAGCCAGCCGCGCTACCCCGTGGTCGCAGGTGGCGATGGCGCGGCTTACGGCAACCCTGCGGGCGGTGCGCAGGGCAGCGGGGGCGGCATGGCGGGCGGCGGGGCCGGAGGCCTTGGCGTGCCTGCGTTCGCTGCGGCGATCGCCGACGCCGAAGCGGCTTACCAGGTCATGGCGTCGCATTACGTGGTGGGCGCCGACGAAGCGACCGCGGTCCAGCAGACCGCGATCGAGATGCGTCGCCGCACCACCGAGCTCAAGCGCAAGGCGCCCACCACGGCCGACAAGGCCACGGTCGAGATCGTGGCGCTGATGTTCCAGGCCATCCTCGCCGAAGAGCGGATTCCGTTTTCGGCCCGCGTGTGGTTCGCGCGCCTGCAAATGCCCGTGCTGCGCGTGGCGATCGCCGAGCCGGAGTTTTTCGGCACCTTGCAGCACCCGGCCCGCATGCTGATCGACCGGATGGGCTCCTGCGTGATGGGCTTCGATGCGGCCGCGATTTCGGGCAGCGCGCTCGAAGGCGAGATCCGCCGGGTCGTGCAGGTGATCGAGCAATATCCCGAAACCGGCCAACGCGTGTTCAAGCTCGTCTTCGACGAGTTCGTCGTGTTCCTGAACAAGTACCTGACCCAAAGCGACAGCACGCAGCGGCTGATGAGCGTGGCGCAGCAGGTCGAGCAGAAGGAAACGATGGCGATCCAGTACACCATCGAGTTGCGCAAGATGCTCAACGACATGCCGGTGCGCGAAGAGATCCGCGAATTCCTCTTCAAGGTCTGGGCCGAGGTGCTGGCCATTGCGGCACTCCGCTATGGCGCCCAGGACGAAAAGACCGTCACGCTGAAACGCGCCGCATCGGAACTCGTCTGGGCCGCGAGCGCGAAGCCCAATCGGACCGACCGCGCGCGGGTGATCCAGGACCTGCCCAAGCTCCTGCAGCGCTTGCGCGAAGGCATGACGCTGCTGGGCATCGTCGACGCGCCGCAAGAAGCCCACATCAAGACCATCGGGGCCACGCTGTCGGACGCCTTCCTGTCGAAGACGGAGGCCATTCCGCCCGCGCAGATCGAGGCCATGGCGCAGCGCCTGGCGCATCTGGAAGACTACGTGACCGACGACCAGGGCGCCACCGATCTTCCGCTGGACGCCGCGAGCATCGAACTGCTTCTTGGCGTCGACGCGGCTTCCATCGAGGTGGTTCCCGATACCGGCACCAAGGTCAGCGAAGACATGCTGGCGTGGGCGCACGAACTGCAGGTGGGCAACTGGTTCATGCTCGATCACAACGACCGGGTGACCCAGGTGCAGTTCGTCTGGCGCAGCGATCGCAAGCATTTGCACCTGTTCGCCTCGGGCGATGGGCGCAGCTTCCTTATTCAGGTCGGGCGCCTGGCGTCTTATCTGCAGGCCGGACTGCTTGTGCCGGCCGAGGAAGAAACGCTCACGGTTCGGGCCACGCGCGAAGCGCTGGCGAAGCTCGACGCCAATCCCGAGCGGCTGCTGAATTGAACGAGCGACCGGCCGCAAAGACGCGGCGTGGTCTTCTCAATGGGCGACGCGGTCGGTGCCGTCGTCGCACAACTCGTCGAGCACCAGGGCGTCCGGCTCGACCCCCGCACTCCAGTGCACCATCAGCACGATGATCTTGAGTTCTTCGAGCGCCACGGGTTCACCGGGTGCGGCCATTGCCCGGTCGACCACAATCTCGCGCAAGGCGCCGGTCAGTACCTCGGACGATTCGAGAAAGCTGATGAAGCCGAGGCACTCGGCGCCCAAGTGCTCCTGTTCGGCGGCCGAGTAGACGCGCATGGAGCCTGGCGACTGCGCGAAAGCGGTCTCGATGCTCACGCGCGGCCCGACGGTCGCCGTGGAACGGTCTGCGGAGCGCGTGAGTTGAACCGCCTGGGTCGCCAAACTCAAGCCATCCAGCCAGGCGAGCGCCTGTGTGATTTCTTCGGGATCGAAACCCTGCGCACTCAGCTTGCGGCTGAGTTGCTCGGGTGCGGGGCACGCGTCGCCGCGCCAATAGTTTTCGTAGACATACACGAGCACTTCGAACATGGGGTCAATATAGCCCACCCTTCGACATGCGTCTGCATGCGGGCGTTCAGCCTTGCCCGATGCGTTGAAACAGCCCGCCGGGCAGGCGGGCCACGGCGCCCTCGAGTTCGAGTTCGAGCAGCTTTGCCTGCAACGTGGCGGCGCTGAAGCCGGTGCGGGCGGCGAGCGCATCGAGACCGACCGGGTCGAATCCGATGTCGCCGAGAAGACCCGGCTCGACCTCACCGGGTTCGGTTGTTCTAGGAGCGGCCGCGGTCGTGTCTCGCCGGGCAGGGTCCGACAGGCGGAGCTCTTCCAGCACGTCGTCCACGGTTTCGACCAGCTTCGCGCCCTGGCGAATCAACGCGTGGCAACCGCGTGCCTGCGGCGAATGGATCGAGCCTGGAATGGCAAACACTTCCTTGCCTTGCTCCGATGCGAATCGCGCGGTGATCAGCGAGCCCGACTGGAGAGCTGCTTCGACGACCAGCGTCCCGCGCGCAAGTCCGGAAATGATGCGGTTGCGCTTGGGAAAGTTCTGGTTGAGCGGGGGCGTCCCCAGCGGAAATTCACTGACGATCAGCCCACGCTCGGCAATGCGATGGGCGAGCTCGCGGTGGCGCGCGGGATAGACGCGGTCGAGCCCGGTTCCGACCACCGCCAAGGTCGCGCACATGTCGGCGGTAGCGCCTTCGAGCGCGCCTTCGTGGGCTGCGCCATCGACGCCGAGCGCGAGTCCGGAAATCACGGTGATGTCACGCTCGGCCAATGCGCTGGCAAAGGCACGCGCATTGATGACGCCCTGCGCCGTCGGGTTGCGGCTACCGACGATGGCGATGCTTCGATCGAGTTCGGTCAGGGACCTCGCAGCGGCGCCGATCACGTGGAGCATCAGCGGCGGGTCGGCGGTTTCCAACAGCGAGGTCGGATAGCCGGGGTCGCCCAGTGTCACGATACGGCGGCTCGCACCGCCGGCTTCGGCGCCCTGGAGCCATTCGAGTGTCTGCTCGAGCATGCCGGCGAATCCCGACGGTATTTGCAGCAGGGCCTTGGCTTGCGCGCTCGTCACGAGCTGCTCGAGCGCGGCATGGGAATGCTCGAAGATCCGGTCTGGAAGGCCGAAGGCAGCGAGCAGCTTGCGCGCGGCGCCGTCGCCGACGCCCGCCGTCAGGCTGAGCCGAAGCCAGCCCGTGAGTTCTTCACGATCCACGCGAGGGGAGACCCGGCGCTCAGGGGTTGATCAGCAAGTCGCCGATGCGGGGTGCGTCGTTGATCTCGAGCACCAGTGCGTAGGAAACGCGTTCGAACGGCCGGAACACCATCAAGAGGCCGATGCGTTCATTGGGCAGCTTGAGGGTTTCCTTGGTGCCGCCGGTCTTGTCGATGATCGTGTCACCATTCTTGAGAATGGCCATGACGTGCCCGCTTTCGATGCCGTCGCGCGTGCCCTTGTTGATGGCGACGACCTGGTTCTGCGCGGCGAATTGCACCGCATTGCCGTAGACAGAGACGATCCGGCCGTCGGTGATTTCCTGCTCGGGCGCGCGCGGCGTGTAGCTCAGCAGTTGCCGGGGCGGCTCGGGCAACAGCCGGTCGCCTGCACGGATTTCTTCGCGCGCGGCGACGATGTCGATGGTGGCCGGCACCACATTGACGACTTCCTTGCCGTCGACGGAGCTCTTGGCGGTGGACTCTCCGCGTTGCAGCTGGGCCTTGCCGAGGTACGCTGCTTCATAGCCGAGGATCTCGCCGGTGCCCGGATCCACTAGGGGTGTGGCATTGCGGAACACGCGGAAGGTCTTGATTGGACCTGGCGTTTCGACCAGGGGAGCGTCGGCTTCGCCGCGCGCGTAGGCACGGTCGCCACGTGCAAGCAGCACCCGGCTGTCGTTGGCGGCGACGATGCGCGGCGCCGTCAGCAAGGTGGCCTGGTCGACCACGACGGGCTCGCTGAGGAAGGGTTCGATCACGCTCGGGTTGAGGGTGGGGAGCGCCATGCCCGACAGCGATTCGTAGCGCGTGCGTGGCGACAGCTTGATGGTGTCGCCAGGGCCGCTGCCGCCGCCGCGACGGGTGGTGAGGCGTGCACGCCCGCCGGTCTTGTCGAGATAGAGCACCTGGCCGGGATAGATGAGGTGCGGATTGCGGATGTCGGTGAGATTCATGCCCCAGAGCTCGGGCCAGCGCCAGGGGCTGCGCAGGTAGAGCCGCGAGATGGCCCACAAGGTGTCGCCGGACTTGATCGTGTATTCGTCGGGCGCCGTGGGCGCGAGCTCGCCGACCGGAATGCCTGCCTGGGCGACTTGCTGGGCCACCGCGCGTTGCTGGGAGGTGATCGGATAGTTCTGCGCGAACGCCACGGAGCCCGTGCCGAGCAATGCGAAAGCCGCGGCTGCGGCGACCAGCGACGGACGCGGGCTTCTGACGATTCGGAATTGATTCATGGTCTGGTGGTGTGTGCACACTACGCGGCCCCGGGTTGGCGCGTACGATCCTCACAATTTGCAACGAATTTTGCGCTGAAGCCCTTGAGAGGGCAACGTTTATCAGGCGCTGCGCCGTCGCACAGTCGCGGAAATGACGAAAATACCGACAACTTTTCCCCGTTTTCATGGCAAAAAGAACCATCCTCAGCTTTCCTGACCCGCGGCTGCACACGGTCGCCAAGCCGGTCCAGGGCGTCGATGCGCGCATCAAGGCGCTCGTGGCCGACATGCTCGAAACCATGTACGACGCGCAAGGCATCGGTCTCGCCGCCAGCCAGATCGACGTTCATGAGCGGCTCGTCGTGATCGACGTTTCGGACGAACGCAACGAGCCGATGGTGCTGATCAATCCCGAGATCGTCTGGTCCAGCGACGAGAAGATCGTGAACGAGGAAGGCTGTCTCTCCGTCCCCGGCATCTACGACGGCGTCGAGCGTTCCAAATCCATCCGAGTCAACGCTCTCGACGCCAATGGCGAGCCGCAGACCATCGAGGCGGACGGCTTGCTGGCCATGTGCATCCAGCATGAACTCGATCACCTGCTGGGCAAGGTGTTCGTCGAATACCTGTCCCCGCTCAAGCGCAATCGCATCAAGAGCAAGTTGCTCAAGCAGCAGCGAGAAGACCAGCGGCTCGATCAGCGAGAGGGTCGCCGGTGACACCGTTCGGCGCGCTTCGCCGCACTGCGCTGGCCGCGGTGGTGGCGGGCGTGCTCGTGGGTTGTGCCGGTGAGCCGACCCGCATTCCGGACGGTCTTGCGCGGACGCAAGTCCTCGATCGCTTGGGGCAGCCTACTGGCACCTATTCTTTGCCGGGCGGCGGCGAGCGCCTCCAGTATTCGCGCGGGCCGGCGGGATTCGAAGTGAACAACGTCGATCTGGACGCCAGCGGCCGCGTGACATCCGTTCGCCAGGAACTCGACGACCGTTTGTTCGATGCCACGGTCAAGCCGGGCGTGTGGCGCGTGGCGGATGTGTTGCGCACCTACGGTCGGCCTTACGAGATCACCCAGGTCACCTCGTTCGACGGGGTCATCTGGACGTGGAGATACAAGGCGCAGAGCACCCCCCGCTTCTTCTACATCTACATCGATCCGACCGGCGTGGTGCAGCGCTACCACACCGGCGACGACCTGCGTCTCGAGAACCTCCCCGCCTAGTCCATGAAGGTCGTTTTTGCGGGGACACCCGAGTTTTCGCGTGTTGCGCTGCAGGCCATCGATTCGGCAGACCACGACATCGTCGGCGTGCTGACCCAGCCCGACAGGCCCTCCGGCCGCGGCATGAAGCTCCAGCCTTCGCCGGTCAAGCAGTTGGCCGAGCGCCGCGGCTGGCCCGTGTTCCAGCCACGCAGCCTCCGGCTGGACGGCAAGTATCCCGACGATGCTGCGGGAGCGCGCAGCGCCCTCGAATCGGCGCAGGCGGATGTCATGGTGGTGGCCGCCTATGGGCTGATCCTGCCCCAGTGGGTGCTGGACCTTCCGCGGCTCGGGTGCCTGAACATCCACGCGAGTCTGTTGCCGCGTTGGCGCGGCGCCGCACCGATCCACCGGGCGATCGAGGCCGGAGATCGCGAAACCGGCATCACCATCATGCAGATGGACGCGGGCCTCGACACCGGCGCCATGCTGCTGAGGGAAGCCGTCCTGATCGGCGACGACACGACGGCGCAGCTGCACGACCGGCTCGCCGAACTCGGTGGGCGACTGATCGTCCGGGCGCTTTCCGACGCCGGGGCCGGCACGCTCCGGCCGACGCCCCAGCCCGACGAAGGCGTCACCTATGCGCACAAGGTCGAAAAGCACGAAGCGCAACTCGATTGGGCGCAGGACGCCGAAACGATCGTGCGACGGGTCCGCGCCTTCGATCCCTTCCCGGGCGTTTCCAGTCATCTCGATGGTGAATCGCTCAAGATCTGGGCGGCTCGCGCGGAGCCTTCTGCCGGCACTGCCGAAGCGCCGGGCACCGTCACAACGGTTGGGCCCGCGGGCGTTCGGGTCGCCGCCCTGAATTCGTCCGTCCTCATCACCGAACTGCAGCGCGCCGGCGGCAAGCGTCTGGCCGCGGGCGATTTCCTGCGGGGTTTCGACGTCAAGCCGGGGCAGGTCTTCGGCTGATGTTCCTTTCGCGGGCGCTGCGTCGCCAACCCGAGTTTCGCGAAGCCGCGCGCCAGATGGTGCCGGTCGCGCTCGGCATCGGTGCCTGGGGCCTGATGACGGGCGTGGCCATGGTCAAGTCGGGCATGAGCACCTTCGAGGCCGTGCTCATGACGCTCATCGTCTACGCCGGCAGTTCTCAGCTGGCGGCCATCCCTTTGCTGATCGCGGGAGCTCCCGCCTGGGTGGTGCTGGCGACCGGATTCTGCGTGAACCTGCGCTTCGTCGTCTTCAGCCTGCACCTGCGGCCCTACCTGATGCACCTGCCGCGCTGGCGGCGCATGACGCACGGCTACCTTACCGCCGACATGAGCTACGCGATGTTCGTCCGACGCTTCGCCGGCCCGCCTGCGACACCGGCCGAGGGGCTGGCCCAGGAGGCGTTCCTGGCGGGCAACTACTACGTCACATGGTGCGCCTGGATGAGCCTGAGCCTGGTTGGGATCGCACTGGCCAACTTCATTCCGCAAGCCTGGGGGTTGGGATTTGCCGGCGTGCTGAGCTTGCTGGCGATCGTGTGCTCGATGGCCACGACGCGCCTTCGCCTGCTGGCGGCCCTGATCGCGGCCGGCACGGCAGTGGCAGCCTATGCGCTGCCGCTCAAGCTCAACATCGTCGCGGGCATCGGCGTCGCGGTGCTGTTGTGCTTCTGGATCGAAAAGCAACTGGGCCTCGACGTGGACACCGAGGCGACCGAATGAGCCACGGCAACGGCGAAACCGATCTCTGGACGCTGTTGGTCATCGTCGGCCTGGCCGGCGTGACCGTGCTCGCACGCTGCTTCTTCTTCATCTTCGATCGGCCGTGGGGCTTGCCCGAGTGGGCGCATCGTGCATTGCACTATGCACCGGCTGCGGCGCTCGCGGCGGTGATCGCCCCCGAGATCGTGATGACCCAGGGCCATCTGGTCTCGACCTGGCAGGACGCCCGGCTGTACGCGGCCGTGGCCGGCGCCGCCTACTTCTTCTGGCGCCGGGGCGTGCTGGGGACCATGGTGGCCGGCATGAGCGTCTACCTCCCGTTGCACCTGGCGCTGGGTTGGTAGCGGCCCGGGCGGCCGGGCTATCCAGCCGGGCTCGTCGACCGGGTGCCGCTGGCCCGCGCGGCCGCGATGCATTCGCGCAGGACCGCCTGGTCGCCGCACTGGTTGGCCAGGAGCAGCACGAGCCGCGCGTTGAGGTCGGCGCTTTCGGTGTCCGACAAGCCCTCGTGGGCAGCGAGCCAGTCGGCATAGAAGGCATCGGGATCGGGGATGTGGGGCTCGGTGATCATGATCCTGTTTTTCAGTCCTGCGCGAGTGCGGTGCGCACAGCGGCCGCGATGTCGGCGGCCGTGGGGGAATGCAGGCAGGCCGCGCGATAGGCGTCCGGCCGGATCAGCCACACGCTCCCGGGTTCGGGATGATCGAAATGCCGCGCCAGGGCATCGTCGTTTTGCAGTCGGGGCAGACCGCTGTCGCCGCCCACTGCGATGAGGCGGATCGGCAGCGACGCCACGGCGTCCGCCGCGGCGTCGGCCAGAGCGCGATCGGGTTCGAACCACAGGCCCAGGCAACGTGTTCCGTCTGCCAGCAACTGCATCACCGAAGTCGGCCGGCCGTCGTCCCAGACGAGCGGCAGGTTCTGCACCGTGCGAGCACCGGCGGGCAGGTGCGCGGCCGGCGGATAGTCGTTGGCCACCGACATGCGCCCCGTATTCACCATGCCGCGCGCAAAGGCGTAGCGCGAAGCCAGCGCGACCACGGCGCGGCGCAGCGTGTGCTCCGCGGCCGAGCGCGGCGCCAGGAAGCGCGCCGTGCGGCTGGTGACCTGCAGGTTCTGTGCGGCGGCGTGCCGGCGTTCGGTGTCGTAGGTGTCGAGCAGCGCATCGCCGCCCCGGCCCTGTGCGACCAGCGCCAGTTTCCAACCGAGGTTGGCGGCGTCCTGCATGCCGCTGTTGCCGCCGCGGGCGCCGAACGGGCTGACCACGTGCGCCGAGTCGCCGATGAAGAGGATGCGGCCGTGGCGGAACCGTTCGAGCAGGTGATCGCGGTAGCCGTAAGGGCCGATCCAGACGAACTCGAATTCCGCGTCGGGGCCCAGTTGCTCTTGCAGCCGCGCGCCGGCGACCTCGGGTCGGCTGATGTGGGCGATGTCGCAGTTCTCGGGCATCTGGTAGTCCATGCGCCAGACGCCGTCGGCCATCAGGTGCTGCCACACGGCGCGACCTTCGTTGAAGGGCGCATCGATCCAGGTCCAGCGCTCGACCGGCAGCGGCTTCTTGAAGCGCACGTCGCTGATGCACCAGCGGTCGGTGCTGCGCGAGGGATGCGCGTCGAGCCCGAGTTGCGTGCGGATCGGGCTGTTGGCACCGGTGGCGTCGATCAGGTGCTCGGCATCGATGGTGTAGTGGCCGGCCGGCGTCTCGACGTCGAGGCGGACCGCGTCCGGCAGTTCGGTGATGCGGCTGACACGGTTCTTCCAGCGCAGATCGGTCAGGCCGAGCTCGAGGATGCGCTCCACCAGGAACCACTCGACGTAGAACTGCTGCAGGTTGATGAAGGGCGGCTGCTTCGACAGGCTGTCGGCCTTCATGTTGAAGCTGTAGACCTCCTGGTCGCCCGAAAAGGTGCGCCCCAGCGACCAAGTGATGCCCTTGGCGGCCACGCGCTCGTAGATGCCGAGCCGATCGAAGATCTCCAGCGTCTTCTGTGCGTAGCAGATGCCGCGCGATGACGCGCCGCGCACGCCGACCGTGTCGTCCTCATCAAGCAGGACGGCGCGCACGCCGCGTCGCGCCAGATCGCAGGCCAGCGTCAGCCCGGCCGGGCCCGCACCGACGATCACGATCGGGTGCCGGACGGTGCCGGCGTTGCCGCCCTCGCCGCCCTCGCCGTCGCTGCCGAGTTCGGGCGGCGGCACGAAGCGCCAGCTCGGAAGTTCGTAGGCGGGCGCGAAGCGCCAGGTCTTCGTCGAAGTCATCGGATGCTCAGCCCATCGAATGCGCCCAGTCCGCGATCGCGTCGGCGGCGCGCGGGACCAACTCGGGCTGGCCGGCCAAATAGTGGTTGCCGCCGGGGATGTCGACGTTGCGGATGCGGCTGCCCGCGGCCGCCAGCCACGCGTCGCGCGTGCTGGGGAAGGTGGACTGGTCGGCGGTGTAGGTCAGCAGCAAGGCAGGGACCGTGGTACGCGCCAGGTTGGTCGGCCCGTCGGCCTGGGAGCGCGACGACCACTGCGAGAGAAAAGCGGTCAGCGAGGTGGTGCGGCCCATCGCGTTCGCCGAGTAGTTGACCTGCCGCGCGTCGCCCCACACGCTGCCGGGCTGGCGGTCGTTGGCATCCAGGGACAGGTCGACGCACCGTGGCTCAGCGTGCGTGCGCTAGACGACGAAGGCCTGGTCGCGCGGCGCGCCCGGCGTGCTGCGCAAGAGGCGCAAG
>JAHJOG010000148.1 GCA_018820395.1 Gammaproteobacteria bacterium
CCAGGTCGAAGCCGGCGCCAAGGCCGGCAAGGACCTGAACGCGGTCTACAAGGACACCTACGCGGCACTCAAGCCCAAGTACGGCCACTGGGTCATCTTCGACCACTGCATGCCCTTCGACGTGACGCGCTGCTACGACGAGGTCACGAAGTACGCCGACCCGCGCGTATGGACCGCCGAGCGCGACATCGAGATGTGGAAGTCGCTAGAAGGCTGAGTTGCGAGCCCTTCGAGTCAAGCCTTGAACGCACGTCGTGTGTTTCCACATGCGGATGGCGAAAACCGTCAGACCGTCGCCGTCCAAGCCACGCTGATCGGGGCCATGGCCATCTGGGGCCTGAACGTCACAGTGGTCAAGCAATTGACCGAGAGCTTCGACTCGGCCCTGCTGGCCGCCTTGCGAATGGCCGTCGCGTTCGCGGCGTTAACCGGCATCGTCATTTGGAAACGGTGCGCCTTCGCGGCCCTGACCCGCAAGCAACTGGGCTCGCTGCTGCTGTGCAGCGTGCTCATGGTCTACCTCAATCAGCTTCTTTTCGCCGAAGGGCTGCTGCGTTCCACCGCGACCAACGGTGCGTTGATCATGGCTCTGAGCCCGCTGGTCTCGGCGCTGCTGGCGGTGGTCGTGTTTCGCGAAAGCCTTTCGCTGCAACGGCTCTGCGGCGTGGCGCTCGGTTTCGGCGGCGTCGCGGCCGTGGTCCTCAGTCATCCTGGCGCCGGCCTTTCTCGTGCGGGCACCGGAGACCTCATGCTGATCGGAGCCGTCGTGAGCTTTGCCACAGGCGGCGCCATCGTCCAGCGACTCTCGCGCGAGATACACCCGCTCGCGATCAGCTGGGCGATCTATCTCGCGGGCACCTCGCTGTTGATTGCGCAGGTCGGCATCGCAAGCGGCGCCATGAACCTCGCGGCCATCTTTCCCGGATGGCGACAGTGGGCGCTCATCCTGTTCTCGGGCGTCATGGCGACCGCGGCCTCGAACCTGGTCTGGAACCGCGCCATCGCCGCCATCGGCGTCGCGCGGACGGCCGTCTTCCTGTATTGGGTTCCGATCTTCGGCGTGCTTTGCGCCGCGCTCCTGCTCGGCGAGCGGCTCACCCTGTGGCACCTGGCCGGGTTCGCCGCGGTGATGGCCGGCACCTATCTCGGCACACGCCCGCGAACGCCGGCGCCACCGCCGATCGCCTGAACAAATTTGCCAACATGACCGACAAGAACGCCCTTCTCTTCCAGCGGCTTCGCCTTCGAGGGCTGGAGCTCGGCAATCGCATCGTCATATCGCCGATGTGCCAGCACGCTGCAGAAGGCGGCAACGCGACGCCCTGGCACCTGGTCCATCTCGGAAAATTCGCGCTCGGCGGAGCTGGGCTGATCCTGACCGAAAGCACGGCGGTGGATCCGCGGGGCCGCATCGGTTCGGCCGACCTGGGGCTGTGGAAGGACAGCCAGGTCGAACCGCTCCGGGCCGTTGTCGACTTCGTTCACGCTAACCAGAGCCGCATCGGCGTGCAGCTCGCCCATGCAGGCCGCAAGGCGGGCAGCCAGCCGCTATGGGAAGGCGGCGCGGCGTTCGACGCCGAGCGGCTGCGCAGCGACCCCGAGCCCTGGCAGCGGCTCGGGCCCAGCGGGCTGGCAGCCGGGCCGGGCTGGTCCGCGCCGCTCGTGCTGGATGGTCATGGAATCGAGGAAGTGATTCAGAGCTTCGTGGACGCCACGGTCCGAGCGGAGCGGGCCGGTTTCGACGTGGTGGAACTTCACTTCGGCCATGGGTACCTGGTCGCCAGCTTTCTGTCGCCGAGCTCGAACCAGCGCGACGACGAATGGGGCGGCAACCTGGACGGTCGCATGAGGCTGGCGATCGAGATCGCCAGCCGCGTGCGAGCGGCCTGGCCGGCACACAAGCCGCTCTTCTGCCGACTTTCTGCCGTAGACGGCGGCGTTGACGGCTGGAGCCTTGACGACTCGGTCGTTCTGGCGCGAAAGCTGGTGCAGGCCGGCGTCGACGTCATCGATTGTTCTTCGGGCGGATTGACCGAGGAGACCCGCGCCCTGCCAGTCCCGCGAGGGCTGGGCTTCCAAGTCCCGTTCTCGGAACGCATCCGTCGCGACGCCTCGGTGAAGACGCAGGCGGTCGGCATGATCGTGGACGCCGCGCAGGCCGAAGCGATTCTGCAAGCCGGAAAAGCCGACCTGATTGCGCTCGGGCGCGAGGCCCTTTTCGACCCTTACTGGGCGCACCACGCCGCGTCGGCGTTGGGCGTTGATCCCGAATACCGGCGATGGCCGGTGCGACACGGCGTGTGGCTCGCCAAACGGGCTCCGGGCTTGTCCCGTGCGCGCGCTGCGGCTGCCGCTGAAGATATTTCCGGCTCGCAATGAAGCAAAGGCATCACCGATGAAACTCCGAATGGGACTGATCCGGAAGAAGGCGAATTGGTCGCTCGAACAGTTCGACAGCTATTGGCAGCACCAGCACGGCCCCCTGGCCGCGCGCGCGCCGAAGCTGCGCGAGTACTGGCAGAACCGGGTCACGGACCGTCTGCAGCGCGGCATCGACTTCGCCCGCGGGCCGTGGGATTTCGACGGTTTCTCCCAACTCTGGCTGGGCGATTCCGAGCAAGCCGACTCGGCCTTTGCTGACGGCGAATTTGCCGCGGCACTGGTGGCCGACGAAGCGCACTTTCTCGGCGATCTGCACATCGTCACGGCGCAGCAGGACGTGGTCATCCCGTTGCCGGAAAAAAGCGAACGCGAGCGCTTGTTCAAGCGGATGTCGATCCTCAAGCGGCTCCCCGGAACGACCGAGGATGATTTCAGGCGCGAGTGGAAGACGCACGGCGACCTGGTCCGCCAGATGCCAGGCGTCAGCGCATATCGGCAGCACGTCGTGCTCGCGCGCGAACGGCTGAAGGGTCATCCCTGCAGCTATGCCGAACTGCCCATGGACGGGATCGTGGAGCTGTGGTTCAAGGACACGGAAACGCTCGAGGCCGCTTTTTATTCGCCGAACGGCCGAAACACGATGGCGCACGCGAAGACTTTCCTCGTCGAGATCACCGCGTTCCACGTCGACGAGCGCCGGATCGTGTGATTCGTCGACTAGCGTTCGCTGCCTGCAGGGAACCCGGACCCTCTTGAAGGTTTCATTGTCGCTTGGCAAGCGGCACTCGATCAAGGACTCCTTGCACTTCTTCGAAGCTCAACTTCTACTTCAAGGCCATGACTAGAAGAAAGTATCCCATCCATGTCGAGATTGAAGCGTTTTACGAGATCCTCACCTGCCCGATGACATTGGTCGCGTGGAACCAAGTTCAAGCTGGACATCCAGTCGTACAAGTTGAGCCTTACTACTACGAAGGGAGCCGCTTTCTCGGGACCTGGACTTTTAATGGCAGTGGTCCGGGCACGCTGTATATGAGCTATGACGACGGGGGCGCGCACTTCGATGGTCTGCTCACACAGGCGCGCGTGTTGAAAGATGGCGAACCGATCGACATGCTGACGCCAGTCGAGCGCTCAGCGCAGCGCCTCAATCGAAAGCTGCGATCGTCGGATCGTCGCTTGATCTCGCAGGACGCGCACCCGGATGAATTCATTGCGACATTTCCGGCGCGGCGCCGCGTCACGTAGGCGGTTTCCTCGCACCAGCGCGAGCTCGTGTTCTGCGGCTGGCATCAAGTCCAACTCCGCAGCAACTGCTTCGTCTCTAAAGAAATTGAAGTCGTAAACCGCCGCTCGCACCACTTGTCATTCGTGAAATTCGGTGTAGATTTGTGCGTCAGTGAGTCTGGATTTGGTCTGTTAATCCGTAGGTCCCTGGTTCGAGCCCAGGTCGGGGAGCCAAATTTGGCCACATTGGCATTGAAGGCCCCGCTATCGATTAGGTAGCGGGGCCTTTCTCTTGTGTGGCTCTCGTTCGTCAGTTGCCAAATATCCACTTGCAGCTGCATCAGGCCCGTTTGACATTCGCTGCGCGCGGCAGCCCCGCCGGCGCGCGCCTGGCCGGCCGTCTCGGCCCGAGCAAATCCTGAATCGCATTCGTGGATTCCGCAATGTCTGACGGATCGAGCAGATGAGACATCCGATCCGCAAACGTCTGCACGCCCTTCTCGAACTCGGCGACTGCCTGTAGATACTCGCGTCGCGCAGCTTTTCTGCCCATGCTGGACCTCAAGTTGTTCTGAGGCATATTCTGGCGGCGTTCTTTTCGGGCCGCCAGGAGGATCGATCCCGAGCCTGCCGTGCGGGCACCGCCGCGTCAGCCGCTTGTTAAAGTCAAACGCCTATTTCACGAGGGGAATGACCTATGCCGATGCGCGCTGCTGCCAAGGTGGAGTTTTTGGCCGCCGTAGAGCAACTTGAGAAGACACTGCCGATCGCCCAGAGCGACCCTGTCGATCTGGGTGCGGTGTTGATGGCCATCGAAAAGGTCGAAGATGCGATCCGCAAGCTGGCGGAGACATATCGTGCTTCGGTAGACCACAAGAATGGCGAGCCGCTTGACCCATCCTGACCATCGCGCCGCCGCTCGGTCTTGACTGGGTCAGGCCCGCCAAAAGGCATCCAAGCGCGTTGACAGTGGATCGTCTATTGCACGCGCGTTCGCGAAATCGCCTCGGCCCAGTTTTCGCTTTGACAACGCGAGCACTTGGCGCGCTGGCCGAGACGCAGCCGTTCGGGCCAACCGCAGCGGGTGCAGCAGTACAGACCCTCTGCGGGAGCTTCTTGCACCACCGTGCGGTGCGGAGGGGGCAGCACCGACAGCCCGGGCCGAACATCCTGCGGCTCGAAGCAATACAAGCTCACGTCGCCATCGGTCTCGAGAATGGCCAGCCGGACCTGCCCGAGATGCTCGACCCCTTTCTGCCGAAGCTCCATGAACAGTTCGGAAGAAGACATGTTCAAACCTTCGAGCGATTCCAGCCTGTAGAGGCCATCTTCGATCACCGTCACGGGTTTGCCATCCATCCAGCTTTCGAGGCGCTTGCTGCGTTCAATGGCGAACGTCGTCGCGCGGTACATCACAAGAAGCGTGACGAAGACCATGGCCACCGGGACGATCGGGACGTCCTCATAGAAAGACACGTCGCCAGCGGCAGAGCCCAAGGTCAGGATCACCACCAGCTCGAACAACGAGAGCTGTCGAATGCCGCGGCGCCCGCTGAGCTTGAGGAACAGGAAGACAGCGACATAGGCAAACGCGGTGCGCAGCGCAACCTCGCCGAGGAACGTGAGGGGGAGGTCCTTGAGAAACACGCGCGCGGGGTCGAAGGTCGTCAGCATGGCATTACGTTGAGGGACCCTTGGAGGATAAGCGTGCGCCGCGCTATCGAGAAAGGCACACCTCACTCAGAAAGGCTGCGTTGAGCAGCCTTCCGCATCACGACTGTAAAGCAGGCCCGGCATGCCGACCCCGAGTGGGCTTCGACTCACCGCGCCCCTGCCGCCTGCAGCATCTGAACCATCGGGGCATAGCCGCGCGCCTGCGCCAGTTGCAATGGCGTGGCGCCGCTGCGATCGGCGAGTTGGGTGTTGGCGCCAGCGTCCAGCAGCGCCTTGAGCGTGGCCTGGTGCCGCAGGCCGCCATCGCCCAGCACGATGGCTTCGATCACCGCGGTCCAGTGAAGGTTGTTCACGTGGTCCAGTGGCGCGCCGGCCTGGATGAGCTGGCGCACCACGCCGTCGTGCCCCAGGTGCGCGGCGGCGATGAGGGCGGTGCCGTCGTAGCGGCTGGTCGTGAGTTTGGCGCTGGCGCCGCCCGCCAGCAGCACGCGCAGTGTTTCTTCGTCGTCGGCGACGGCGGCGATGGTCACGGCGTCGTAGCGGCCTTGTTCAAACGCCGCAGGGTCGGCGCCGGCTCGGAGCAAGGCCTGCACCGCCTGCGGCCGGCGCGCGAAGGTCGCCACGTGCAACGGGGTGCGGCCGGCGCTGTCTCGCGCTGCTAGCGCCGCCTTGCTGGTGGCCAGCTGCTCGATTGCAGCCACATCGCCGCGTTGCGCCGCGGCATGCAAGCCCTGGTAGGCGGCGGCTTCGGCGGCAGTCGGCGGCACCTGCGCATGCAGCGGCAAGGCGGCCGCTGCGGCGGCCAGCGCCAGCAGCAGGATGGCGAGCGGGGACCTCACTTCAGCAGGTCCTTGGCTGTCTCGATGGCGGCCACGGCGCACTGTTCGTCCAACTGGCCGCCGGGAGCACCACCCACGCCGACAGCTCCGATGACGTCATTGCCCACCTTCACCGGCACGCCGCCGCCAAGCAGCAGGAAGCCGGGGATATGGACGAGATTGGCCGCCGCCGCATTCTTCTGCGCGCCGTCCATCATGGCGAGCGTGTTGTTCTTGGCCGAGGCCGACGTGAAGGCCTTAGCCCGCGCGGCGTCGATGGTGTGCGGCCCGGCGTTGTCGGCGCGCTGCAGCGCACGCAACTGACCGGCACGGTCGACCACCACGGCGGTGACGTTGTAGCCACCGGCAAGGCACGACGCCACCGACGCGGCCGCCAGCTGATTCGCCAGCTCGAGCGACATGTTGCGTTCGGTACGGACAGCCTGCGCCTGCGCCGGGCCGAATGCGGCAACGGCAGCGAAGGCGGTGAAAGTGATGGCGGCGATGCGGGTGGTTCTCATGAGTGGCTCCAAGTGGATGAGGGGTGTGGCGAAGCTTCCCCCGCCGTGCAGCCATTGTTCGAGAACCGGCCTGGACGCACCATCCGCGCACGCCGCGCGCGGCATCCGTACGTTGACGGATGGGGGGCTGCCGTCAGGCCGCAGGCGACGTGGTCCCGGAGGCTGTGTCGTCGTCCACCAGCCGGGCATAAGCCCGAATCATCTGCGCCAGGGTCTGCACCTGCAGCTTGGCGGACAGGTGGGCACGGTGCGTCTCCACGGTGCGCGGCGAAAGCCCCAGCGCGCGACCGACTTCCTTGTTCGTGAGGCCCTCCACCACCAGCGACAGCACCTCGCGTTCACGCGGCGACAGCAGCGCATAGCGTTCGCGGGCCTCGCGCCCGGCTGCGTCGCGCTGGCGCGTGCGCACATGTTCGCGCACGGCGTTGTGGACGGCTTCGAGAAAGATCTCGTCGTCGACCGGCTTTTCGAGGAACTCTGCCGCACCGGACTTGAAAGCGCGCCGGCACAACTCGACGGTGCCGTGACCGGTAAGCATCACCACCGGCTGGTCGACGCCTTGCTGACGCAGCAGATCGAGCACGGTCAAGCCAGAAAGGCCGGGCATCCGCACGTCGAGCACGATGCCTCCGACGGCCTGGCGGTCGAAGCCGTCGAGAAACGCCTGCGGGTGCGACCAGGTCTGCACCCGCAGTCCCACGGTGCCGATCAGCATCGCCAGAGCTTCGCGCACGGCTTCGTCATCGTCCACCAGATGAATCAGCGGCGATACCGGAGACGGTGGCTGGGGTGCGGCAGCAGGCTGGCTCATGGGTCGATGGTCCGAGGCTCGGTTCTGAAGGTGAAGGTCAAGGCGTGAGGCCGGTGGCCGGAGCGGTGCGTGCGAGCGGCAGCGTGAGCGCCAGTTCGGCCCCCGCAGAGCCCGGGCTTTCCTTGACACGGTTGCGTGCCTGCAGGGTGCCGCCGAGCGCATGCGCGAGCGTTTCGCACAGCGGCAGCCCCAAGCCCAGGCCGCCTGCGCGGGTGCTGAAAAAAGGCTCGAACACGCGGCCCAGGTCTTCGGGCGCAAAGCCCGGGCCGTTGTCTCGCACCAGCAGTTGTGCGTGCGCCTGACGCGGGGCGGGCTGCAGCACGAGGGAGATCTCGGGCGACGGCGTGGCCGCCGCCTCGAGGGCCTGCATCGCATTGGTCACCAGGTTGTGCACGATCTGCTCCAGCATAACCGGGTCCGCCCACACGTCGGGCACGTTGCCGCTTAACGAAGCGGCAATGCCGAGCCGCTGCAGGTCGGGTTGCAGCAGGCGCAGCATCTGCGCACACAGTGCCTGCAGATCGACGGGCTGCTGCACCGCGCCTCGGGTGGGATCCTGCACCAGTCGGCGAAGCCGCATGAGCACGTCGGATGCACGCCGCGCCTGTGCTGCCGCCAGAGCCAACGCAGATCGGACTGCCGGCAGGTCGGGGTCTTCGTCGTCATGCGCCTGGCGGCCCGATGGCTCGTCGTGGCGCAGCAAGCGCTGAGCAGTCTGGGTGCTCGCCAGCACTGCAGCCAGCGGCTGATTGAGCTCGTGCGCCATGCCCGCGGCGAGCTCGCCCAGCGTGTTCAGGCGTGCCGCCTGCGCCATGCGCATCAGCTCGGCATGGCGGCGCTGCGCGTTGCGCGCATTGTTCAACGCCCACAACGAAGCGGTGGCCGCTGTGCAGGCTGCCGCCCATGCCAGCAGCCAACCCCAAGGCCATTGGGCCGGGCCGGTTGCGCGCTGCAGCCGAAGTTCGAAAGGCTGGCTGGGTGTGGCCAGCACCTTGGCAAAGGTGAAACCCGGCGTCAGGCCTGCCGGTTGCCCCGCTTGCGGTGCCCCTGCGTGCAACACCAACGCGTCGGATCCCGCCACCAGCGTGGCGCGCACGGGCCCGACATCCGACAGCGGCCAACCGTCGGTCGGCACCAGACGCCGGGCATCCACCCGCAGCGCCCAACTGACCGGGTTGCCGGCCAGAACCAGCGTGTACTGCGCCCGGGCCGGGTCCACAGCGGCGAGCACGGCGTGGCGCTGCCCGGCAGCCAGCGCGCGTGACTGCGCTTCGGCGGCGGCCAGCGCAGCGTCCGCCCAGGGGTGCTGCGCGTCGCTGCGCTGCACCGACAACACCGCGGGCCACAGTGCCGGCACGCGCAATGCCGGCTCCTCGGTGTCGGCCGCCGGTGCCAGCAGCACCAGCATGGCCAGAACGGCGTCGAGCTGTGCAGCCTGCTGGCTCAACAGGCGGTGCGAAATGCGCGCATCCACGGAGAAAGCTTCGCGCCGCGTTGCAATGTCCCACCGCACGATGGCGATGCCGCCCAGAAGAATCAGCAGCGTGAGCCCCACCAGAGGCACCATGCCGCGGCCGCGGCCTTGACGCGGTCGTTGGCGCACAGGGACCTGAACAGTGTTCGTCGCGGTGTCGGGCCGGCGCCCAGTGGTTGGCATGAAGCAATTTTGCACGCCACTCGTTCGCAGTCCCTTCAGCGCACCAGCGCCTTGATGCGCGCCCACAGCGCTGCCTTGGAGACGGTCGTCATCGCCATCGCCTGCATACACTGGTCCAGCCGATGAGGTCGCGCGCGCAAGTTCTCCACGGCGCTGGCCAGGTCAGCGAGCACGCTGTCGCCATAGGCCCCCTGGGCTTTGGCCAAGGCCTGTTTCATCAGCCCTCGGGGCCGGTCAGTCGCTGACGCAGTTGGCGATAGCCCTCGAGCTTGGAAACCAGAAAGCCGATGTCGACGGACTCGCGGTATTCGCCAAAGCGCAGTGCCATGGCGGTTCCACCGCCGAAGAGACAAGCATTGGCCGCCAACGCGTCGGCGTCGAGCGCTTCGAGAACGGTCGCGATTCGGCGATGGTGTAGCCGTTCAAACAAGAAGTCGCCCTCCGCCGAGTTGGTCTACCAAGACCTTGAGCAGTGCGCGCTCGCCCGGCTCCATGCTGGCCTGATCGATGTGTCGCCAGTTGCGTTCGTAGAGGTTCAATGCATCCGTCGGGCTGCCATCACTCCTTTCAACTGACCCCTACTCCAGCGCAGTCAAGACCCGATGAGCCGCCGTCACGCGAGCGGCATTCGGAAGGTTTCGATTCGCGAGCAGAACGATGCCGATGCGCCTCCCCGGAATGAACGCGGCGTAGGCGCCGAAACCATTGGTAGAGCCCGTCTTGTTGATCAACACGTCGCCGCTCGAAGCGCGTGGCGGCTCATCCCGCAGGACGTCACTGGGCTTCAGCGCCATGTCGGACGAGTTGCCCGCCAGCAGGTCTTCCAAGCGCGCGGGCCAGGCATACATTTCCCAGCCCAGGCCTTGCGTCAGGCCTCGCACTTTGTACTGGCCGACATGCGTCGCCTCCACCGCCTTCCGCAGCGCCGGCGGCAGTCCTGACGGGTCGATGTTGGCGTCGACGAACTTGATCATGTCGTGCGAGGTGGTCTTCACGCCGTAGGCTTCCGAAGCGAAGACACCGGGCGACACGCGGACCACCTGACCCTTGAAGTGGCCGTCTGCATAGTCGCCCCTGCGGCGCGCGGGCACATCGATGTAAGAGCTCGAAAGCCCGAACATCGGAAACAAGGTGCCCTCCATGAGCCGATCGAAGGGTGCACCCATGCGGGCCGCGACGATGTGTCCGAACAGGCCGATGCTGGGGTTGGAATATTGCCGAACAGCGCCGGCTGAATAGTCTGGTCGCCACGCCTTGTAGTAGCTCAACATGCTTTGGGCGTCGACGACGTCTTGCGGGAACTGCAACGGCAGGCCACCCGCTGTGTAAGTAGCGAGATCGCGCAACGTGACCTTGTCGAAAGCGCTGCCCGCCAGTTCAGGCATGGACAGAGTCACGCGATCCGACAACGAAAGCTTGCCGAGTGCCTGCGCGTAGGCGCCGAGGGTGGCGGTGAAGGTCTTGCTCAGGGAACCGATCTCGAACACGGTGTTTTCGTCGACCCTTTTTCCAGTGCTTCTCGACGCGACTCCGAAGTCGTAGAAATAATGCTGGCCGCGCACCGTGACGGCCACCGCCACACCCGGAACGTCGTTCGCCTCCATGAGTGGCGCAATGGCCGCTTCGACCACCTTGCGAACCGATTCGGGCGAACGATCCTCGTCTGCCAATGTCGCAGCCGTGGGCATTGAAAACGCAACCACGGCCGCGGTGATTCGCCAAACCCTGCCCAACACGCTCAACCTTTCCCTTGCTCCACCACGCTGAGCGCGTGGCCCTTGGATGTGACAGTGCCTCGCACCAGGGCCCGCTGACCCGAATTCATGGGTGCGGAGCTCACGCAGAACAGAGGGTCATTGGCAGCCGATGTCGGAGTCGAATACACAGCACATCGGGCAGCGAGACGGGCAGCGCTTGCGGTCTTGAAGGAAGACGCGACCGCGACGCGCGGCGACGTCGGTTCGCTTCGGGCCTCCGCTCGCAGGAGGCCGGGCCTCTTTCTGCCGGACCTGCCGTCAGCAGGCGCGAGCGCAACCACGAGAGCGATGGCGCTCATGCGAAAAACATCATCGCCGGTCCCATGCAAAGCGGCTCCTGACAGCAGAACGATCACCGCCGCGCGCCGCAGCAGGCCAACGCCTGCCCACGCAGACTTCTTGGCAAAAGGAGAACGGTTCAGCGTTGGCCTAGGCACAAAAATCTTCCTGGCTCGATCCGCTGCTGGAACACATCAAGTTCCACGTGGCGATCTCGCCGAACATCGTCAGGATCATCATGAGTCTGGTGTGTGTCCAGGCAACGTGCTGCGCTCTGTCGCTCGTTTGATGTTCCGTAGTCGCTCATCTTCATCCTTTGCGACCTTCTCGTCCACAATCACGAAGGCCAGAACGAACACCAAAGCCGCCAAACCGAACAATGTGTGGGCGAGACTGTGCGAATAGCCATAGAGCAGCGACGCAGTGCCCGCGGCAGCGATGCCCAATGCGCCGGCGACGTAGTGCCTGACTTTCGTCTTGCCGCTCCCATTGCCGCGTGACGTCACTCGCATGCGCATTTGCACTGCTCACCATGCCGTCTGCTCGCCGTGGGACCTTGCCCTAAGACCGCCAGAATTTCCACGACTGATCGGGCGGAGCGCCGCCGTCGAGCAGCGCTGGAATCGTGGTCTGCCCCCCGAACCGCCGCGTCAATTCTTGCTCGAGCATGGAAACCTGACCCGGCGCATCGTTGCGCGATGACTCCGCGGCGCGCCGCCAATAACTGGTGGCCGCCATGAGTTCCTCCGACGACATCGCACTCACATCCCGCTCGCTCACAGCATTCGATCCGAGACCTTTTTCAAACATCTTTGTCATAGGAAACAACTTCAGCCAAAACCGCCGATGCGAGGGTCCTCTGATCGCCGAGTTGAAGGTCGGCAGCCGCCTACGTCGTATTTACTAGTTTGCTGACAGCGGTGTCCGCGGCTTCGACTCACGCGTGCGAGCGATCACCTCAGACCGCCTTCGGGCTCAGCGCGATCAGACTCCACACGATCGCGGCCAACTGAGCGATGTTGATCAAGATGGCGATGACGTGGATCTTGCGAAAGCCCGGGACCGCATTGATGTCCGACTGGATCTGCGTCCCGAACACTTCCATCTTCGGGATGACGATCTTCCTCAGCAATGCGGCCACCGCCGCCAGCACGGCCGCACCGAACGCGATACCCAGCCGTCCGGCGATCACATAGCTGACCGAGGTGGCGCTCGCGCTGATGAAAGCAGCGACATAGTAGATGTGGAAAAAGCCACGTACGAAGCGCGCGTCGAGCGGCGTGTCGTGCTTGAGCACCAGCAGCGGGATCGAGCCCATGATGAAGTACGCCGTCGTCACGAGCAGCGCCACGGTGAAGAAGAGCGCAGCGATGATGGATGCGGACATCGGACGGGACCGTTCTGGCTTGCCAAGAAGCCGCGTTATTACGGCTTCGAATGATCAATGTCAATCACGGCCACATCCTTCGAGCGCATGCCGCTCAGCGGAACCAGCCGATCAGTAGCGCCGCCACCACCACGGCCGCGATGACGAGGCCGTTGCGCCGCCACCCCGCGGAATATTGGGCTTTCTCTTCCAGCCGGCTGTTTTCCGTCAATTCATCGAGTCGTGAGGGAACGGTGTCTTTGTCGAGCACTTCGACGCGTTCAAATCTTCTTGCCACTGGCCGCCTCGACGTATGCAGGAACAAGGACGCCGGAGCACTTCAGCACGGGACCGTCGGACATGATGTGTACATAGGTATTCATGTTGCAAATTGTATTTTAGTGAGTGCCTTTGTACTCATTTCTGGCGCCTTCGAAGTTCGTGCAATGTTGCCGGTGGCCTCGATTCATCGCATTGCAAACCGTCGCGCCGAGTGGATCGACCGGTCGCTTCGTTCAAGCACAATTGCACGTGAATCACGCAGCCGCTCAGTCCCACCGGTCCAAGGAGACCCCGATGCCCGTCGAACGCCGCAACAACGTCCAGACACTGGGCGACGGGCCCGCCACCCTGGTCTTCTCGCATGGCTTCGGCTGTGACCAGAACATGTGGCGCTTCCTCGCGCCGCAATACGCCACGCGCTTCCGCACGGTGACTTTCGACCTGGTGGGCGCAGGCGGCTCGGACATCAAGGCCTACGACCCCGGCAAATACGGCTCGCTGTCGGGCTACGCAGACGACCTGCTGGAAATCGTCGATGAATTCGCCACCGGCCCGGTCGTGTTGGTCGGGCATTCGGTCAGTGCCATGGTGGGGCTGCTCGCCGGCATCCGCGCGCCGAACAAGCTGGCGGCGCACGTCATGATCGGGCCGTCGCCCTGCTACATCAACGACGGAGACTACGTGGGCGGGTTCACTCGGCAGGACATCGACTCGTTGCTCGACACGCTCGAATCGAACTACTTCGGTTGGGCGAGCAGTATGGCTCCAGCCATCATGGGTGCGCCGGCCCAACCCGAACTCGGCGAAGAACTCGCCAACAGCTTCTGCCGTACCGACCCGGACATCGCGAAGCACTTCGCGCGCGTCACTTTTTTGGGCGACAACCGCGCCGACCTGCCGAAGCTCGCTGCGCCGGTCCTCATCGTGCAGTCGAGCGACGACCTGATCGCGCCGCTGTCGGTCGGCGAATACATGCAGCGCAACCTGCCCAACTGCACGCTGCGCGTGGTCGAAAACGTCGGCCATTGCCCGCACCTGAGCGCTCCCTGCGCCAGTGCCGATGCGATGGACGAGTTCCTCGCCACACTGGGGCACTGATCCATGCCAGAGCAGCCACCCATGCTGCCCGATGCGGAGCAGCTGTTCGACGAGTTCCCGAGTGGGCTGCTCGTCACGAGCACGACCGGGATGATCCTGAAGGTCAACCGCACCTTCTGCGCCTGGGTCGGCATGGACGCCGAGGAGCTCGTCGGCATCAAGCGCCTGCAGGAACTCTTCACCATGGGCGGCCGGATCTTCCACCAGACGCACTGGCTTCCGACGCTGCAGATGCAGGGGTCCTTGTCCGAAGTGAAGCTCGACGTGTGCCGCAAGGACGGCCGCACCGTCCCGATGATGCTGAACGCGATCCGACGCCAACGCGAAGGCGCAAGCTTCGACGAGATTGCCGTCGTCGTCGCCGAAGAGCGCAACAAATACGAGCGCGAACTGCTCGCGGCACGCCAGCGGGCCGACGAGCTGGTCGCGAAGGAACGCCGCGCGCAAGAGAGCCTGATCATCAGCCAGGCGCGCCTGCGGCAGGCCTTGCGCATCGGAGCCCTCTATCTCTGGGAAGTCGACGTGACCACCGGGCGCCGTCGTTATGACGACGACGCAGCCCGTCTGCTCGGCTTCGATCGTCCCCGCCCCGTGACCGATGCCATGTACGCGAGCGCCATCGCGCCACACGATCGCGACAAGGAGGCCGAGGCCTTTGCCCGCGCCATGGATCGCACGCTCGATGGCTACCAGTGCAGCTACCGCCTGAACGGCGTGGACGGCGTGCAACGCGTGGTCCTGTCGTCGGGACAAGGCCTCTTCGATGCGGACGGCACCCTGATCCAGTTCGTCGGCGTACTGAGCGACGTGACCGAGCAGACCCGCCAGCACGCGATGGCCCAGGATCGCGCGCTCCTCGCCGAACAGATGGTCGGCATCGTGAGCCACGATCTGCGCAACCCGCTGTCAGCCATCCTGATGGGCATCAAGCTGCTCGCGCGCGGCGAGACGGCGCCCGGCAAGGTGCGCGTGCTGAGCCAGGTGTCGAGCTCCGCGGCGCGCGCGCAGCGACTGATCGAAGAGCTGCTCGATTTCACGCAGGCGCGCGTGGGACAAGGCATCGCGGTCTCGTCCAAGAGCTTCGACCTGCACCTCTTCGTTTCGTCCATCGTCGAGGAACTGGCGCTGGCTTTTCCGGGCCGCAGAATCGTTCATGAGCGGGCCGGCGAAGGCCACGTGGTTGCCGACCCGGATCGCATCGCCCAACTGCTCGGCAATCTCGTGAGCAACGCGATGACCTATGGGACGCCGCGCGGTGCCGTGACGGTGCGCTCGGCCACCGGCGCGCAGACCGCCGAGCTGTCGGTGCACAACACCGGCGACGTCATTCCGGATACGCAGATCGATTCGCTCTTCGAGCCGATGGTGCGGGGCGTTCCGGGCCGAAGCGGCGTGCGCAGCGTCGGCCTCGGTCTCTATATCGTGAAGGCGATCGCGGCCGCGCACCATGGCGAAGTGAACGTCGCCTCTTCGCCTGAACGCGGCACCACGTTCGTCTTTTCGTTTCCGCGCAGCCCCTGAATCTCGCGGGCCGCCGCAGGCGTCGCGTCGGGCTACCGACCTGCCGGCAGCATGCGGCGCAACGTATCGTCGTGGCGCACCAGGTGGTGGTACAGGGCAGCGGCCGCATGCAGGCCGACGAGTGCGAGCAGGACCCACATGCCGAACGCATGAACATCACCTGCCTGATTGGCCCAACGCGCGCCGGGCGCCGCGAGCGCTGGGAGCGGGATCATGCCGAACACCACCACAGGCAGCCGGTGCGACGACGCGGATGCCCACCCGAGAAAGGGACCGACAAGAAGAATCGCGTAGAAGATCCAGTGGGTTGCGCGGGCGAGAGCGCGCTCCCACTTCGGCGCGTCCGCAGCATCCAGCGGTACCGGATGCCCCAGGCGGTAGACGAGCCGAACCGCCATCACGGCAAGAATGACGATGCCGAACGAAAGGTGCAGGTTGATGAGCGTGCCGGGAACCGTGTTGCGCCCGATGTCCGGCATGAGGAATGAAATGCTGAACTGCGTCGCCACCAAGAGGACCACCAGCCAGTGCAGCCACTTGGCTGTCGGGCGGTAGCTACTGCGGTCTTCGGTCATACGGTTCCCCAGGTTTCGAGGGACGCCCTGCTCGGCCCATGGGGCGTCGGTTCAGCAGGCATGCTACCCCAGGTGCCGTCGACCGCCCGGTGCAGCACGAGCGCTGCGCATCACGCGGCGAAGTGTTGCGAAACCAAGGCCGTGACGGCGCCTGCGACGGCCCCGACCACCACCAGACAAACAGCCGCAATCAAGTGCCGGCTCGCCGGCGCCGTCGGCGCGTACGACGCCGCCAGCTGTGCTCTTCGCCGGACCGCGATCACCTGCATACCGATTCCGCCCAGGAGAAGCACCGCTCCGCCGAGCCCTAGCACCATCCGCTCGCCATGGAGCGCGAAGCGCAGGTAGACGGCGGCGCACACCAGCGCCGAAATGGCGGTGCGCGTCCACGCCATGGCGGTCCGCTCGGGCTGCAGGCCGGGGTCTCTCACAACACCCCTGCCAGCATCAGCGCCACCATGACACCGACGATGCCGAGCACGCCGGCAACGAAGGCGAGCGAGATCGAATTGGGCAGCGGATGATCGTGGCGCATCGCGATCTCGTTGGCCTTCCATCGCCGATAGGCCACGAGCGACATCAGCGCGGCGATGACGCTGCCACCCACGGCCAGCGCCGCGACGTACGGATGTCCGGGCCTGCGTAGCGCCACCTGGTCGAACAGCACGGCGCCGGCGAGCAACGCGAGCGCCGTGCGGATCCACGCCAAAAAGGTGCGTTCGTTGGCCAGTGAAAAGCGGTAGTCCGGCTCGCGGCCTTCGCGCTGCCAGGCGGGGCGTGATTCCTTGTGGGCCAGGGGGGTGGTGGGCTGGTCTGGATTCGGCATGGTCGTTGGGGGCGCGTCGCACGAAGCGAGCGGTGTTCTCTGAGAGGTCTTCGATGGTAATACCCGTCGAAATCCATGCCGACATCCCGCGATGGACGCCGATTTGCAGAAGCCACCAACGCACGCGCGCGGCCGAACCGCCCTATCCCGCTCGCGACCGCGAAACCGCCTAACTGCGAGCCGGTTCGTCCTCGCAGGCGGCACGCAGCGCGTCGAGCAGGCCGTCGAGTTCGTAGGGCTTGCGAAGCACCTGCACCGGCACGTCGATGCTCTGCGTGGTGTAGCCCGTCGCCACCACCACGGGCAATTCGGGGCGATGCGCCTGGCACCAGACGACGAGGTCGAGCCCGCTCATGCTGCCGGGCATCACCACATCGGTGAACAGCACGTCGAAGTCCGCACCTCGCGAAAGCAGCTCGACCGCGGCATCGGCCGAGACGCGGTGCGTCACGCGATGGCCGGCGCCTTCCAGCGAAGGCACAACGACGGATTTCACCAGCAGGTCATCTTCCACCATCAGCACGTCCAGACGGCGACCCGGCTGGACAGCCTTCACCGGCGCCGCGTTCTGCACCGGCGCATCGGTGCACGTCGGCAGGATCAGGGTGACGCTCGTGCCTTCGCCGACCCTGCTTTCCAGGCGCACGTCGCCGCCGGACTGGCGCGCGAACGCAAGCACCTGGGCCAGTCCGAGTCCGCTCCCGGCGCCGACCGGCTTGGTGGTGAAGTACGGGTCGAAGGCCTTCGACATCGTCTCGGGCGACATCCCGGGGCCGTTGTCCGCCACCTGCAGGCACACATAGAAGCCAGGCTGCAGCATCGAGGACTCGTCCCGGCGAGCGCCGCGGCCGGTGATGGTCACCTGGCCTCCGTCGGACATGGCGTCGCGCGCATTGAACACGAGATTCAACAATGCGAGCTCGAGTTGGATCGGATCCACGAAAAGCGGCGGAAGACCGGGCGCGATAGAGGCCGACAGCCCCACACGCTCGCCCGCCGCCTTGCTGGTCAGCTCCTGGCTGCGCAACACCAGATCGTTCAGTTGGACGGGCTGCGGCTTCAAGGTCTGCGCCCGCCCGAAGGTGAGCATCTGCCGCACCAGGTCAGCGGCTTTGCCCGTCGCGTGCATCGCGCTTTGCAAAACGCGTTGCTGCGAATCGGTCACGCCGCGCGCGAGGATCTGGTGGCCCATGCTGATGGTCTGCAGCAGGTTGTTGAAATCGTGCGCCAGGCCGCCGGTCAGCCGACCGATCGCCTCGTGCTTGCGGGCTTCGAGGAGCTTGACGTGGGTCTCGTCGGCCTCCCGTACTGCTTCGTCGACACGCTGCTCGAGCACGTGCGTGGCATCTTTGCGCTGCAAGCCCGCCTCGTGCAGCGCCCGGGCGACTTCGTCCGCTTCGGTGACACCCGTCGCCAAGAGCGGCGGCACGTGGTCGCGTCCGAGTTGCCCCGCTGCTTTGCGCAGCGCCATCATGGGAGCACTGATGCCACGTGCGGCGAACAACGCCAATGCAAGCCCGCCGAGAAGCAGCAGCCCCGACGCAGCGGCAACCTGGAAGGTGACGCGCCGCGCCGACTTCTCCAGTTCGGTGGTCGGCAGCGCGATCACCGCACGCCAGCCATAGCGATTGACGCGTGACAGATAGGTGAGCGAAGGAATTCCGTCCAGCGTCACGCTCGAGGCGAAGCCGGAGACACCCGCATCCGCGCGCTGCTTCAGGTTGCCGGAAGCCGCCGCGCCGAACCATCGGGCGGCATCGCGGCTGCGCGCGATGACACGCAGGCCGCTGTCGATGACAGTCGCCACGGCGCCTTGAGGCATGACCTGGGCGTCGACCAACGACTGGATTTCCGAGGGCGGCAGCGTCACGCCGACGTTGTATCGAGGCGGCGTGACCTTGGCTTCCGGCACGAGGACGCGCAGCGCCGGCGCATCGGGCATCTGCCCCTTGGGAATGAAATACACACCGGGACCGTCGGTCTGAAAGATGGCGCCAGGAGGCCGCGGCGTCGGCTTGATCGAGTCCACCGGAAGCTGGGTGTTGACCAGTTGCATCGCCCGATCGACCAGCACCACGCCTTCGTTCGCGCCGCGCCAAGCCGAGCTCGCTTCCTCGTAGAACTTGCGCAGGTCGCCGTTGCGCACAGCGCTCGATGCGGCCAGAGTCTGCGCCACGACCGCCCGATCGTTCAGCTCGCGTTCGACCACGATGTTGAGGGTGTCCGCGAGGCGCGCGATCCGGTCGCGGTCTGCGTCGGCCTCGCGCGAATAGGTTGAAGCAGCCAGCAGCCCGAAACCCACGACGGCAGGGAGCCACACCGCGAAGACCAGGAGAAATAGACGCGTTCGAATGCTCACTCGGGGTGCAAGAAAAAGCGACCCCGGTAACTTACCAGCAATTTGCCCGAAGGCTGCCCTCGTCTTTCAGGGTCAGAGAGACGATCGCATGTGGAAGGCAGCGTGAACGATGGCAAGGTGGTCACCGGTCAAGACCACGCCCACGAACTCGATCAGTGTCGCGGCCTTCGCGAGCAGCGCTCTGACGTTGCGCACTTCGGCGATGGACTGCTCCGCATACCTGACCGCCGCATTGACTTCGGCACCGTTGATCCTCGCATCGCCCGTCAGCAGCTCGACCTGCCGGACGACGAGTTCGGCGGCCAGCGAGCGGATGCGGGCTTGGTGCCGCGCAGTCAGTTGGAGTTGCTCCACCGTCATGTCGCGGCTCTGCAGGTCGTCCATCGCGCGGGCGATGGCCCGCAAGCGGTCAATGCTTTCCTGAAGCGTTTCGCCGTGCAGCAGGGCGTCGGGTCGTTGGGTCGGGTCATCTTCATTCATCGCGTACCTCCGTCATCTCGGTCGTTCGAGTCCGTGTCGCCTGCATTGCCGCGCGTGCCTCACGGGCCGTCAGTCCCAGGTTGGGCAGCTTGCGTGCGAAGTCCAGCGGATCGGTCAGGCGAGAAGTCGTCCAGCGCGGCCAACCATGCGTCGATGGCGTTCGCGAGCGCCACCGGGACTTCGGCTGCGTTGCCGGTGCGAGCCGCGAGTTCAGTGCGTCGCGCACGCAGCGCGCGCTGGAGCTCGACGGTGCGGATCGGTTCGGCGCTGCGCAGCTGCGGCAGGCGAAGCAGCCGGTCGGTCGAGTCGAGCGAGTCAGAGACGATGCCCGCGAGGTTCGAATAGGGGCTGTCTGCCCGGCCGGCGGGTGCGTCGGCATCGGCAATGAAGTACGACCGCAGGATTCGCCCGGCCACCACGAGGCGAGGCCGCTCGTCCACCAGACGACGGATGGCCTGCTCTCGACGCGTCGTGGTGGCGATGTCGGCAAGCACATCGGCGATCTTCGCCAATGCACCGGCCTCGGCAGGATCGATGATCGATTTACCGTCCCGGCTCTTGAGCGAGCCGAGCTGCTTCCCGATGGTCGCAATCTCCGGTGAAACATCGAAATTCTTGCCATTGGCCAATGCAGCCAATGCCTCGGCATAGCCGTCCAGCACGTCGAGCGTGACTTCGGAAAGTCGCCCGACCGATGCCTGATAGTTTCGGCAGGTGTCGAGCGGGCCGTCGTCGGAATTGGCGACGACGATGGTCGTCTCGGCCTGTTGCCTGCAGATGGCGTCGAGCTGGACGAGCTCGGTGCGAACGCTGGCGCTGACATCGGCCGTCCGCCTCGCGAATTCCGACACCGCCGCATAGTTGGCGCATCCGCTCAAGCAGAGCATGAAGGCGACGAGCATGGCCCGCCGGGTCGTTGCGATCATCCATCCTCCTGAGCGTTCGATGCGCCTCGCGATCCGGCGAAGGCCGGGCCGCACATGGGTTGTATCGAAGTTCAGATCGGCGGTATCTCGTGCAATCGCCGGAGCCAAGGACGTCACCCGGCTCTAGGCCTGCGGTCATGGCCGAAAACCCCATACCGGGGTGCAGGCCGACCTCGAAAAGACCCAGAAAGCGCCTGAAGTTGCGCGGCAGCATCGCTTCGTCTGTTCGGGCCGACAAGCGCCAAAAAATAGTGCCTACCTTGGTATGCAGGGCCTCTAAGATACCGTCGCTTTCAACTGCGGAGCTGCCAGGATTCTTATGGTTGTTCACTCGTCGATCTGTGTTTCGGACGCCAAGGCCCAGGGGGACGACACCCCTTTCAAAGCCCGTCGGGAGCGCCGCAAAGAATGGTCTGCCCTGTGCAGGCAACTCAACGCTGTGCTGAAACTGGCCGACGACGAGCGCCGGCCGCTGGCCGAGGACGAGCAAGCCTTGTTTTCAGCGACGCTCTTCGCACTCTACGAGCTCGAAGGCAGCTATCTCGGCACCTGACGGGCAGCTGACCGGGCGCGATCTCGTCACCGCTTCGGCGAATCGCCTCGCTGGCTCCGCAGACCTTCGAACACGTCACGCCGGCAGTTCGTGCTCCGCGAGTTCCTCGAACAGCTCCCGATGCATCTCGAAGGCCCGTTTGGCTTCGCCCACGATCGCGGCGGCCGACGCCGCATCCACCGCCAGCAGGTCGAGGCGTTCGCGGTACGCCTGCTTCATGCGATCCACTTCGGCCTCGCTGCCGAAATCATAGAAAGCCGTGCCGGGCCCGGGCGCGGAACCCGGCGCCAGACTGTCGCGCACGATGCGCGCCAGCATCTGCCCGCCGCTCAGATCGCCCAGGTAGCGCACGTAGCTGTGTGCAATCAGGAGCTCCGGTCGCCCGCGGTCCAGCTCTTCGATCCGTGCGATGTACCGCGCGGCCGCGGGCTGCACGACCAGCGACTCCCGCCAGCCGGCTCCGCACCACGCCTCGAGGTCTTCCTGCAATGCCTTCACGCGCGGCAGCCCGGCCAGGAGCAACGGCGCGATCCTCGGGTCGGTGGCGTGCCGCTCCAGAGCTGGTTCCAGCGCCTCGTAGATCGCATGCAGATTGCGCAGCAGCGCGCAGTAAGCGGGCCGGCCCAATTGGCCGCGCAGAAGCACCCGCATGAACGGGCTGCGCTCGGCCTGCACATGGAGGTCGCGGGTTTCCGTCTTCAACGATTCCGACAGGCTGCGGATCACGGGCATTCCTCTTGGATGGACGTTCCATCATAAGCAGCGCTCTCGCCTCTCGCCTCGGTTAGGCTCGGCGCATGCATGCAGAAACCCTGGTCCTGTTCGCCTTCGCTTCCTTCGCGCTCGCGGTCATTCCCGGCCCGACGATGCTGATGGCCCTGTCCAATGGCATCTCGGGCGGCATCCGGGCGGCGCTCTGGGGCATGGCCGGCGCGTCGGTCGGCGCCGGGGTGCTGATCGCAGCCGTCGCGCTCGGCCTGGGATCGGTCATGGCGGCGTCCGAATGGCTGTTCAATGCAGTCCGCGTCGCCGGGGTGGCCTATCTGGTCTGGATCGGCATCCAGCTCTGGCGCAATCCGCCCTTGGACATCCGCCGAGCACTCGCGCTCTCGTCCGGCAACGCGCTGCGCGGCCGCGTCGCCCTGCTGCGCAGCCTGACGGTGGCGCTGTCCAACCCGAAGACGCTGCTCTTCTTCGCCGCCTTTCTGCCGCAGTTCGTCGACACCGCGCAGCCGCAGGCGCCGCAATATGTCGTCCTCGGCGCGATGTTCGTTCTGATCGACGGCTGCGTGATGCTCGGTTATGCGGGCGCCGGCACGCAGGCCGTGCGATGGTTGTCTCAGCGCAGCCTGCGCATGATGAACCGCGGATGCGCGGTCGGCATGTGGCTGCTGGCGGCCGCGCTGGCGACCTGGCGGCGGCCGGGGGCCTGAGCGCCGGACGGCGAGAAGCGGTCGCCGGCCGGGCGATCAGGCTTCCAGCTGCGCAGCGCGAACGATGCGGCCCACGAGCGCGCAGTCTTCGCCGGACAG
>JAHJOG010000149.1 GCA_018820395.1 Gammaproteobacteria bacterium
CGGCGTCCGAAGGACGCGGCGCTGCTGCGCCGTAACTCGTCCCTCGAACATGCTCATGCACTCGCGCGCACCGCCGTGATCGCGAGCGGCGCGCGGCATCCGACGCACCGCTCCCGCGGCACGCCGGACTGGGACCTCAGAGCTTGACGCCCGCCATGAAGTTGTCGAAGCGGTTCTCGGCGAAGCGGAACCACAGGACCTGATCGCGCTGGAAGTTGCGCATGTCGGCAAAGATCTTCTTCCAGTCTTCGCTCTTCTTGTCGTTCTCGGCGTAGACCTCTTGCGATGCCTTGTACGAGGCTTCCATGACCGATTGCGGGAAAGGAAGCACCTTGGTCTTGGCCGCCACCAGCTGCTTCAGCGCGCCGGGGTTGAGCGCGTCGTACTTGGCGAGCATGTCGATCGAGGCCTGCGCCGATGCGGCTTCGATGATGGCCTTGTTCTCTGTCGACAGAGCGTCAAGCGCCTTCTTGTTGATGTAGAAGTCGACCTCGGGGCCGCCTTCCCACCAGCCGGGGTAGTAGTAGTTGGGCGCGACCTTGTTGAAGCCCAGCTTCTGGTCGTCGTAGGGGCCGACCCATTCGGCGGCGTCCAGCGTGCCCTTCTCGAGCGCTTGATACACCTCACCGCCCGGAATGCTCTGGGGCACCGCGCCCAGCTTGGTCATCACGTCGCCCACCAGACCGCCGCCGAGGCGCATCTTGAGGCCCTTGAAGTCTTCGGGAGACTTGATTTCCTTGCGGAACCAGCCGCCCATCTGGGTGCCGGTGTTGCCGCCGTTGAAGCTCACCACGTTGTACTTGGCGTAGAACTCGTTCATGAGCTTGCGGCCGTTGCCGTGCATCATCCACGCGCTCATCTGGCGGGCATTGAAGCCGAACGGAATGGCCGAGCCGAGTGCGAAGGCGGGGCTCTTGCCGTAGAAGTAGTAAGGCACGGTGTGGCAGGCTTCGACCGAACCCTGCTGCACGCCGTCGAGCACGCCGAAGCCGGGCATCAGTTCGCCGGCCGCGTGCACCGAGATCTCGAACTTGCCGCCCGACATGGCCTTGACGGCGTTGGCGAACACTTCGGCCCCACCATAGATCGTGTCGAGCGCCTTCGGGAAGCTGGAAGCAAGGCGCCAGCGGACCGCAGCCTGCGCATGGACCGCGGGTGCAAGGCCAGTGGCAAGGACGCCCGCGATGCCCGCGTTTTTGATGAGAGAACGACGATCCATGTGTGAAATCACTCCGAGTGCATTGAAGAAACGAAAAACGCGACTTGTGGCCGCGTCGCAGACTTGTAGAGTCCGCGCAATTGTAAAAAAGGCTTACTGGCGGGCAGCCGGGGTTTTCCCTGCGGTGCCGCCCACGTCGAAGCGTTGGCGGATCGACGCTTCGATGCCCGCAGCATCGAGCCCGATGCCGGACAGAAGCTTGCCCGGATCGCCATGCTCGATGAAGCGGTCGGGCAAGCCCAGTTGCAGCACGGGATGGGTCTGGCCTGCGGCCTGAAGGGCTTCGAGCACTGCACTGCCCGCACCGCCCATCACGGCGCCTTCTTCGAGCGTCACGATCGAGTCGTGCGTGCTCGCCATCTGCAGCAGCAGATCGACGTCGAGCGGCTTGGCCCAGCGCATGTTGACGACCGTCGCGTCCAGCGCTTCGGCGGCCTGCAATGCGGGATAGAGCATGGTTCCGAAGCACAGGATGGCCACGCCACGGCCTTCGCGACGCACTTCGCCCTTGCCCAGCGGCAAGGTGTCGAGCGTGAGGCCCGGCGTCACGCCGGCACCCGCACCGCGCGGGTAGCGCACCGCGACCGGATGGTTCTGCTCGAAAGCCGAGCTCAGCAATTGGCGGCATTCGGCCTCGTCGGCCGGGCAGGCGATGCTCATGTTGGGAATGCAGCGCAGGTATGCGATGTCGTACGCGCCCGCGTGCGTGGCCCCGTCCGCGCCCACCAGGCCCGCGCGGTCCAGTGCGAACACCACCGGCAGGTTCTGGATGGCGACGTCGTGGATCAGCTGGTCGTAGCCGCGCTGCAGGAAGGTCGAATAGATCGCGACCACCGGCTTGAGCCCTTCGCAGGCCAGCCCCGCGGCGAAGGTGACGGCATGCTGCTCGGCGATGCCGACGTCGTAATAACGATCGGGAAAGCGCTTTTCGAACTCGACCAGCCCCGAGCCTTCGCGCATGGCGGGCGTGATGCCCACCAGCCGGCCGTCCTGCGCCGCCATGTCGCACAGCCAGTTGCCGAAGACTTGCGTGAAGGTCTGCTTGGGCGCGACCGCGGGCTTGACGAGACCCACCGCCGGGTCGAACTTGGAAGGGCCGTGGTAGGCCACCGGGTCGGCTTCGGCGAGCTTGTAGCCCTGCCCCTTGCGCGTGACCACATGCAGGAACTGCGGGCCATGCAGGTGCTTGAGATTCTCGAGAGTAGGCACGAGCGAATCGAGATCGTGACCGTCGATGGGGCCGACGTAGTTGAAGCCGAACTGCTCGAAGAGCGTCGCCGGCACGACCATGTCCTTGGCGTGCTGCTCGAAGCGCTTGGCCAGTTCGAACAGCGGCGGCGCGGCGCGCAACACGCTCTTGCCGACGTTCTTCGCCGCCGCGTAGAAATTGCCGCTCATCAGCTGCGCAAGGTAGCGGTTGAGCGCGCCGACCGGCGGGCTGATCGACATGTCGTTGTCGTTCAGGATCACCAGCAGCTTGCAGTCGCAGACGCCCGCATTGTTGAGCGCCTCGAAGGCCATGCCGGCCGTGAGCGCGCCGTCGCCGATGACGGCCACCGCATGCCGGTCTTCGCCCTTTTGCTTGGCCGCCATCGCCATGCCGAGCGCCGCCGAAATGCTGGTCGACGAGTGGGCGGTGCCGAAGGTGTCGTATTCGCTTTCGCCGCGCTGTGGAAAGCCGGAGATGCCACCCTGTTGCCGCAGCGTGGGCATGCGCTCGCGCCGGCCCGTGAGGATCTTGTGCGGATAGGTCTGGTGGCCGACGTCCCACACGATGCGGTCGTGCGGTGTGTTGAAGACGTGATGCAGCGCCACTGTGAGTTCGACCGTGCCGAGGTTCGAACTCAGGTGGCCGCCGGTGCGCGAAACGTTGTCGAGCACACAGGTGCGCACCTCGTCGGCGAGCTGGGCGAGCTGCGCGCGATCGAAATGGCGCAGGACGGAGGGGTCGTGGATGGTAGGGAGCAGCGGAGCCATGGGATGCCGTAGGGGTGCCGTAGAGGTGCCGTAGAGGTGCCGTGATTAGCGGTCGCGATCGACGACCATGTGGGCCAGCGCCCTGAGCGCTTCGGCGTCGGACAGTGCGCTCTGCTCAAGCGCAGCAAGCGCTTCGGCGAGAAGATCGCGCGCCTGCGCACGTGCGCCGTCCAGGCCGAGCAGCGACACGTAGGTCGGCTTGTCGCTCGCCGCGTCCTTGCCGGCGGTCTTGCCGAGAACGGCCGAATCGGCCGTGACGTCGAGGATGTCGTCGACCACCTGAAATGCGAGGCCGATCGCCGCGCCGTAGGCGCTGAGCGAGGCTTGCGCCTCGGGGCCCACGTGGCCGCCGCAGGCCGCGCCCATCTCGACGCTCGCCTGCAGCAGCGCGCCCGTCTTCAGGCGGTGCATTTCGCGCAACTGCTTCTCGTCGAGCGCACGCCCGACGCTTGCCAGGTCGATCGCCTGGCCGCCGGCCATGCCCAGGCTGCCGGCAGAGCGCGCGAGCAATCGGCAGAGCCGTGCCTGCACCGCGGGTTCGACGCCATCGCCGTCGGGCGTGAGCAGCTCGAAAGCCAGCGCCTGCAGCGCATCGCCCGCAAGCAGCGCGTCGGCCTCGCCGAACTTCACGTGCACCGTGGGCTTGCCGCGGCGCAATACGTCGTTGTCCATGCAAGGCAGGTCGTCGTGCACGAGCGAATAGGCGTGGATGAGTTCGACCGAGCAGGCGGCGCGCAAGGTGGCATCGGCCTGCCCGCAGACCGCTTCGCTGGCCGCGAAAACCAGCAACGGTCGAAGGCGTTTGCCGCCGTCGAGAACTGCGTATCGCATGGCGTCGCCGAGCTGCACGGGTGCGTCGGTGCCGACCCATGCCGACAGCGCGTCTTCGACACGCGCGAGCAGAGGTTGGCTCCATGCGGACAGCCGGGCCGCGTCCCAGCGCAATGTGCCGGACGTCGTCATTCGGTCGACCACGCCTTGAGCGTGCCGGCATCGAGCACCTTGATCTGATCCTCGACGGCCTTGAGGCGATCGCGGCAGAAGGCGAGCAGAGCAGCACCGCGCTGATAGCTTCCGAGCAGCTGATCGAGAGGCAACTGGCCCGATTCGAGCAGCGCGACCAGCTTTTCAAGCTCCTGAAGTCCCGATTCGTAGCTCTCTGGCAGCGCGTCGGGCGTCGGCAGGGCCGAGTCCGGCGAAGAAACAGAAGGCACCTTGGGCATGCAGAGATCCGGAATAAAACCGGTCATTCTAGGGCGGGTACAATCACCTCTCCCCGACGTCGGTGCGCACCGGCATTCGATGCGAGCCGTAGCTCGCGGCGTTCTTCTCGCTGGCGGCGGTTTCGTTTTTCCTTCTTTCTCCCTGTGGGGAGCTTGGTCAGGTCACCCATGTCTGATTTAAGTCTTCAACTGCAGCAGGCGTCCAGCCAACTTCCGGTTTCAGCGTATTTCGACGAGGCCCTCTATGCCCGCGAGCTCCAAACGCTGTTCGCTTCCGGCCCACGCTACGTCGGCCATCGCCTGGCCGTGCCCGAACCCGGCAACTTCCACAGCCTGCCGCAAGAAAAGCACGGCCGCGCGCTGGTCCACACGCCCAAGGGCATCGAGCTGATTTCCAACGTGTGCCGGCACCGCCAGGCGCTCATCCTCCGGGGCCGCGGCGCGCTCGACGCGCAGACCGGCGGCAACATCGTCTGCCCATTGCATCGCTGGACCTATGCAGCCGCGGATTCACGCACCACCGGCACGCTGATCGGCGCACCGCACTTCGAGCAGGACCCCTGCCTCAACCTGCACAACTACCCGCTCACCGAGTGGAACGGCCTGCTCTTCGAAAAGCAGCCCGACGGCACGGGCCGCGACGTGACAGCCGACCTCGCGCGGCTCGGGCCCCGCGCCGATCTCGACTTCACGGGCTACGCGCTCGACCGCGTCGAGCTCCATGAGTGCAACTACAACTGGAAGACCTTCATCGAGGTCTATCTGGAGGACTACCACGTGGGCCCGTTCCACCCGGGGCTCGGGAGCTTCGTCACCTGCGAAGACCTGCGCTGGGAGTTCAACCGGCACTTCTCGGTGCAGACCGTCGGCGTCGCCAACCGTCTGGGGCGCGCCGGAAGCCCCGTGTATCAGAAGTGGCAGGAACAACTGCTGGCCTACCGCGAAGGCAAGCCGCCGAAGTACGGTGCGATCTGGCTCACCTACTACCCGCACGTGATGATCGAGTGGTATCCGCACGTGCTGACCGTGTCCACCCTGCATCCGATGGGCCCGCAGAAGACCTTGAACATGGTGGAGTTCTTCTACCCTGAAGAAATCGTCGCGTTCGAACGCGAGTTCGTCGAGGCTCAGCAGGCCGCCTACATGGAAACCTGCGTGGAAGACGACGAGATCGCCGAGCGCATGGACGCGGGCCGCCGCGCTCTGATGCTGCGCGGCGACGACGAGAGCGGCCCCTATCAAAGTCCGATGGAAGACGGCATGCAGCAGTTCCACGAGTGGTACCGCCGCGAGATGCGTTCCTGATCGCGCGGGATGCAAGCACTCTGGATGGTGCTGGGCGCCCTGTTCTTCGCCGCGATGGGCGTGTGCGTGAAGTTCGCTTCCGAATGGTTCTCCAGCGCGGAGCTGGTGCTGTATCGGGGGCTCATCGGCATCGTCTTTCTCTGGGTCCTGGCCCGCAGCCGCCGCGTTGCGCTCGCCACGCGCTACCCCGGCATGCACGCATGGCGCAGTCTGGTCGGCGTCGCGTCGCTGGGCGCCTGGTTCTATGCCATCGCGCACCTGCCGTTGGCCACTGCCGTCACGCTCAACTACATGAGCAGCGTCTGGATCGCCGCCTTTCTCGTCGGTGGCGCCTTGCTGGCGTGGGTGCCGGTGCCAGGGCGCGACGGCAGCGTGCCGCGTCCGCCGCTGCAAGGCGCGCTGGTGCTCACCGTGCTGGCCGGCTTCGCAGGCGTGGTGATGATGCTCAAGCCGTCGGTCGGCGCCAACCATGGGTTCAGCGGCATGGTCGGCCTGATGTCAGGCCTGTCGGCGGCTTTCGCCTACATGCAGGTGGTGGCGCTTTCGCGGCTCGGAGAACCCGAGGAACGCACGGTCTTCTATTTCGCGCTCGGCTCGGCGGTGGCGGGCGGCATCGCAGCGGCGGTCACGGGCTTCACGCCCGCCTCGGAGTGGACCTGGCAGCACGCGCTGTGGCTGCTGCCCGTGGGGCTGCTGGCCGCGGTCGGCCAGCTGTGCATGACGCGGGCCTACGCGAGCGCCAAGACCCAGGGTGAAACCCTGCTGGTCGCCAACCTTCAATACTCGGGGATTCTCTTCGCAGCGCTCTTCAGTGTATGGTTGTTCGACGATCGCATCGACGGCCTCGGCTGGGCCGGGATGGCGCTGATCATCGCGAGCGGCATTGCCGCCACCGTGCTGCGCCAGCGCTCGCTGCCCAGGGCGCCGGCCGAGGAACATTGAGGACACAGACATGTACACGACCCTGATCACCGCCAGCGAAGTCATGGCTTTGCGCGACGACGGCGCACCGCTCATGATCTTCGACTGCAGCTTCGACCTGATGAAGCCCGAAGCCGGCGCGAGCGCGTTTGGCGAGGCGCACATTCCGGGCTCGGTGCACGCCGACATCGAAGCCGACCTGAGCGCCCGGCACGGCGCGCCCGGCCCGCACGGCGTGGTGGTCGCGCAGGACGACGGCGTTCCGGCTTCGGGCGGCCGTCATCCTCTGCCCAATCGCGAGAAGTTCGCCACCTGGTTGTCGAGCGTGGGCTTCGACAACGCGATGCAGGCCGTGGTGCTCGACCGCAACGGCTCGCTCTACGCCGGGCGGCTCTGGTGGATGCTCAAGTGGATGGGCCACGAAGCGGCGGCGGTGCTCGACGGCGGGCTTCAGGCCTGGCAGGCCGCGGGGGGCCCGGTCACCGATCAGCCCGAGACCGCGCACTTCCAGACGAACTTCGTGACCGGCGAACCGCTGGTGACGCTGGTCGACACGCACACGGTCGCCAGTCGGCTCGACGCACCATCCGCGCAAACGCTGGTCGATGCGCGCGCGGCAGCACGCTATCGCGGCGAGGTCGAACCGCTCGACCCGATCGCCGGCCACATCCCCGGCGCGCTCAACCGTCCCTATACCGAGAACCTCGCCGCCGACGGAAAGTTCAAGCCCGCCGACCAGTTGCGCGCGGAGTTCACACGCCTGCTCGACGGGCGCGATCCGGCCACCGTCGTGCACCAATGCGGCAGCGGCGTCAGCGCCATTCCCAACCTGCTGGCCATGCAGGTCGCCGGGCTCGGCCCGACAGGCCTGTACGCCGGCAGTTGGAGCGAATGGAGCAACACGCCCGGGCTGCCGACACGACAAGGCGCGCAGCCCTGAACTTCCTCCAAGACCGCGAGTCCACCGACCATGAACTGGAGTTTTGCACTGCTCATGCTGCTGGCCGCGCCGCTCGCCGCCGGAGCCCAATCCGGCCGACACGCGGCCCCGCGCGATTCGATCAAGCTCGAACTGGTGGTGCAGGTGCCCACGGTCGTGATCGAACTCGATTCGACGCTCGAAAGCATCGCCGGCCCGGCCCGCACGACGCGCGGCGACGGTCAGGCCACCGCTGACAACGTGATGAAGCGGCTTCGCGCCGAGGCGCCGGAACTGTTCAAGGTCGACCCCGCGGCCAACTGCAAGCTGGGGCCGGTGAACGTGGTGTCCGAAGAACTCGAAGGCGGCCAGAATCGCGCCAAGGAATCCTACGGCCAGGCCGAATTGCAGGCCACCTTCGGCTTCAACTGCACCAATGCCGCAGCGGCGAAATTCGTCGACGTCGATCTTTTCGAGGCCTTCAAGGACGCGCGCCAGATCGACGCGCAGATCGATGCGCCACAAGGCCAGTTCAAGCGCATGCTCAAGCGACCCAACACCCGGCTCGGCTGGGGAGGATGACCACCATGACCCATCACGTCTACAAGCTCATCGAACTCACCGGCTCGTCGCCGACCAGCAGCGACGACGCCGTCAAGGTCGCCATCGCCAAGGCCAGCGAATCGGTCCGAAACATCCAGTGGTTCGAAGTGACCGAGACGCGCGGCCACGTGGCCGACGGCAAGGTTGCTCACTGGCAGGTGACGCTGAAGGTGGGCTTCACCCTCGAAGCGTAGCGGCTGCGCGCGCGCTCAGTCCGGCGCGTGCCTGACGCGGTCGAATTCCTCGTCGGCCGGCACGTTGTCGGCATCGAGTTCGCTGGCGTCGGTCAGGTCGATGCCGGTTTCTTCGGACAGTTCGTCGGTGGCCTCGAAGTCGGACGCGTCGTCGCCATCGGCACCCTGTTCCGCGGATTCGTCTGCATCGTCTTCGTCTTCGGGCGCGTCATTGACGGATTCGTTCAGGCGGCGTGGGGGCGCAGCGCGTGTCATGGTCATCTCCTGGGCTGGATCGTTGTCGAAGACCCCCGAGTGTGAGCTTCATCGGCGGCGTTGAACAGAGGTCCCGTAGTCACCGTGCGGGTACCGGCGCCGACCGCTGCACCGCAGCGCCCTCTGCCGCATGTTCGTGCGAATGCCCTTCGTGCGAATGCCCTTCGTGCGCGTGGCCTTCATGCGCCAGGCGACTCACCACCGTCACCAGCAGGATACCGGCGACGAGCCAGGCGATCTGAGAGGCCGTCTGGCGCGCGGGCAGGCGCTTCTGCAGTTGCGGTATCAGGTCGGCCAGCGCCACGTACATGAAGCTGCTCGACGCCACCACGAGGAAGTACGGCAGCCACTCGTGAAGCTGGTCGACCAGCCACCATCCCACGACGCCGCCCAGCGCAGTCATTGTTCCGGCGAGTGACACCTTGACGAGTGCCGCACGAGAATCCGGTGAACTCTGCCGCAGGACCACCAGGTCGCCGATGTGGTGCGGAACTTCGTGCGCCAGCACGGCGAGCGCCGCCACCAGGCCCAGCCTGAAGTCGGCGATGAAGGCCGAGGCGATCAGGATGCCGTCGCCGAAACAATGCACGCTGTCGCCCGTCAACACCGCCCAGCCGCCACCCGGCCGGGCCGGTGCCGGGATCGACGCATGCGAGGGCTCATGCTCATGCTCATGCTCATGCTCATGCTCGTGCGCTGCCGGATGCGCATGCGCATGGTGAGCGTGCCCGTGATGGTGCTCGTGCCCGTGGTGCCACAGCTCGGCCTTGTCGAGCAGGAAGAAGAACACCACGCCGAACAACAGCACGCCGAAGAGCACTGCCGGCTCGATCCGGCTTTCGAAGGCTTCGGGCAGCAGATGCATGAAGGCGGTCGCCAGCAGGGCGCCGGCTGCGAGGCTGAGCAGATGCTGCGGGTTCAGCATGCCGCCCGAGCCGCCGCGCACGCCCACGCGCATCAGCAACGCGGCGATCCACACACTTCCGATGCCGGCGACCAGGGTCGCGGCGATGATGACGAACAGGTTCATGAGGGCCTGAAAAAAACAAAAAAAGCCGCCCATCGGACGGCTTCGAACCAACGCGGCCGGGCCGCCGGGGCCGGAGACGACCTGCGACGCCACACCGCCGCAACGCCGGTAGCAAGTGCCGCTTTGATCTTATCAACGGTGTCAAGGGCAGCGGCGCAGAGGCAATCGACGCGCCGGGCGCAGTGGCCGGTTACCCTGTGGCGTGCTTAGAAAGAAGAGGACCCTTCCAGATGCATGTAGTGGTGATGGGCGCCGGCATCGTCGGCCTGGCGACGGCATGGCAGCTGAATCGAGCGGGATTCGATGTCAGCGTGATTGACCGCATGGCTCCGGGCGCTGGCGCAAGCGGGGGCAACGGGTCGCAGCTGAGCTACTCGTACGTGCAGCCGCTGGCCGACCCGTCGATCTGGCGGCAGTTGCCCGCTCTGCTGTGGTCGCGGGCCTCTCCGCTCAAGCTGCGTCCGCAACTCGACCCGCTGCAGTGGCGCTGGGCGTTGGCGTTCATGGCTGCGTGCAACGCCGCCACGTCGCGGCAAACCACGCATCGCCTGCTTGAACTGGCCGAAGAAAGCCGCCGCGCTTTCGACGCAATGCAAGCCGACATCGACCCCGACTGCGATTATTCCGAAACCGGCAAGCTGGTGCTCTACGGCACCACGGCGTCGCTGGAGGGTGCGCGGCGGCAGCTCGAACTGCAACGCACGATGGGCAGCGTGCAGCGACTCGTCGACGCGGACGAATGCGTCGCCATCGAACCCGCGCTCGCCGCCTACCGCGCGAAGATTTCCGGCGCCGTTCACACGCCCGGCGAATGCGCGGCCGACTGCCTGAAGCTGTGCACGGCGCTGGCGCAGGCGCTCACGGCGCGTGGCGTGAAGTTCATGCTCGGCACGGAACTGGTCGGCTTCGATGTGCGTGACGGACGTGTTGCAGCCCTTCGCACACGTTCGGGCGAGCTCGAGGCCGACGCCTTCGTGATGGCGCTGGGCACCGCCTCTCACCGGTTCGGCGCCGCGCTGGGCGCCTACCTGCCCGTCTACCCGCTCAAGGGCTACAGCATCACCGTCGAGGTCGACCCCGCGCCGGGCGCCGCGCCGACCGTGAACGTGACCGACAGCCCGCGCAAGGTCGTCTTCGCCCGCATCGGCTCGCGGCTGCGCGTGGCCGGCATGGCCGAGCTGGTGGGGCACGACGCCCGGATTCCGGCCGCGCGCATCGACACGCTGGTCGCCGCCACGCGCGAGGTCTTTCCAGAGGCAGGACGCTTCGACGATGTCCACCCCTGGACCGGCATGCGGCCCGCCACGCCGACGGGCCATCCCATCATCGGCCGCGTCGCCCGCGCGCCGGCCAACATGCTGTTCAACACGGGCCACGGCGCACTCGGCTTCACGCTGGCCTTCGGCTCGGCCGCATGGGTCACGCGAGCCCTGCAGGATTCGGTACGCTGAGGCGTTCGCCAACCCCTCGAAGCACCCCATGCGCAACGCCGACCCTGGCCCGTGATGCACCCAGGCCCGGCCGTCAGGCCCGCCACCGCAGTCCAGGCATCTCTTCATCGTCGAAATGCGCGAGCAAGGTTCGGCCTGATGGCCGCCCGACATTCGGCAGCAGTCAGTGCCGCCAACCCATGCTGTCAACGCCGGCCGTCGCGGCGGAAGAAATACACGATCAAGCCGGTCCACAAACAGAGGAGGAGGAAGGGCGTCCAGGGAAACGACCACCTGCCCGGGTCATAGGTCCCGATCGTTTGGCCTCCAACTTCGACCAGCGCGATCGCACAGACTCGAGCAAAGCGGTCGCTTCCACCACGGGTAGTCTCGGAAGCGGGGCGGCAGCTGCCGCGGTGATACCACACGCGCAATTTGTCGTTGGTGTCCAGCCATGGCCGCAATGCAGCCTGAACCGGCCCTTGCGCGTCGAACATGGTGTCGCCTGCCTGCGGCCGGATCCAGGTGCCCGCTGGCCACCAGATCTTCTCGGATGGACCGAAGCGCCTGTAATGAAACCCGATGTGAATCGACTCATGGTCGGCGTGGGATGCGATGGTGACCGTCTCGTTGCCCAGCATCTCGTCCATCGGGGGAGCCCGGTAGAAAAGAGCCGGAAGAAAAATCATCAGAAGAAAAAATTCCACGGTCAGCAGCGCGATCCAGCTGCGACCATCGACCTCGATTTTCGGCATCCGATGTTCCTCCCTCACGCCCTTTCGGGCACGCGGGGAAGATGATCGCACAGCCCTTCGGGCTACTTCAATGCGCCTTGTCCCAGTTCGGCCCGAATCCGATCTCTGCCAGCAACGGCACCTTGAGATCCGCCACGCCAGCCATGATGCGCGGGATCTCGGTGCGCACCCACTCGGCTTCTTCTTCGGGCACTTCGAAGACGAGTTCGTCGTGCACCTGCATGATCATCTTCGTGCGACGCTGCTCTTGGTCGAGCGTTTCCTGCACCTTGACCATGCTGAGCTTGATCAGGTCGGCCGCGGTGCCCTGCATCGGCGCGTTGATGGCCGCGCGCTCGGCGCCGCCGCGGCGCGGGCCGTTGGGCGAATTGATCTCGGGCAGATAGAGCCGGCGGCCGAACACGGTTTCGACGTAGCCGTTCTGCTTGGCCAGGGCCTTGGTCTCGTCCATGTAGATCTTGACGCCCGGGTAGCGCGCAAAGTAGCGCTCGATGTACGACGCAGCGGCCTTGTTGTCGATGCCCAGGTTGCGCGCCAGGCCGAAGCTGCTCATGCCGTAGATGAGCCCGAAGTTGATCACCTTGGCGTAACGGCGCTGCTCGCTGGACACCTGGTCGACGCCCACGCCGAACACTTCTGCGGCCGTGGCGCGATGCACGTCGAGCCCTTCGGTGAAGGCGCGCAGCAGCGATTCGTCGCCGCTGATGTGGGCCATGATGCGAAGCTCGATCTGCGAATAGTCCGAGCTGGCGATCACGCTGCCTGCCGGCGCCACGAAAGCCTCACGCACACGGCGGCCTTCTGCCGTGCGGATCGGGATGTTCTGCAGGTTCGGGTCGTTGCTCGACAGGCGCCCCGTGACAGCCACCGCCTGCGCGTAGTGCGTGTGCACGCGTCCGCTGCGCGGGTTGGCGAGCTGGCCGAGCTTGTCGGTGTAGGTGCCCTTGAGCTTCGACAGCCCGCGGTGTTCGAGGATCTTGGCCGGCAGCGGGAAATCTTCCGCCAGCTTCTCGAGCACCTCTTCGTCGGTGCTGGGTGCGCCGCTGGGCGTCTTCTTGACCACCGGCAGACCGAGCTTGGTAAAGAACACCTCGCCAATCTGCTTGGGCGAACCGAGGTTGAAGGGCTGGCCCGCGAGCTCATAGGCTTCCTGCTCGAGCGTCATGATCCGCTTGCCGAGTTCGTTGCTCTGTGCCGCCAGCGTGGGCGCATCGATCAGCACGCCGTTGCGCTCGATGCGGTAGAGCGTTTCGCTCGACGCCATTTCGAGCTCGTAGATGAAGCGCAGTTTTTCATCCGCTTCGAGCCGGGGCCACAACGCCAAGTGCACGTCGAGCGTCTGGTCGGAATCCTCGCACGAATACTCGGCGGCCTTGTCGATCGCCACCTGGCTGAACGGGATCTGGTGCGCGCCCTTGCCGCACAGGTCTTCGTAGTCGATGCCGCTGCGGCCGAGGTGGCGCTCGGCGAGGCTCGCCAGTCCGTGCGGCTTGTGCACTTCGAGCACGTAGCTCTGCAACATGGTGTCGTGGGCGTAGCCCTGCACTTCGATGCCGTGGTTGGCGAACACGTGGCGGTCGTACTTGACGTGCTGGCCCAGCTTCTTTCGGCTCGCGTCTTCGAGCCAGGGGCGCAACTTGTCGAGCACCTCGTCGCGCGGCAGTTGCACCGGCGCATCGGGGTAGTCGTGCGCGAGCGGAACGTAGGCCGCCTCGCCGGGCTTCACGCTGAAGCTGATGCCCACGATCTCGGCACGCATCTCGTCGAGCGACGTGGTTTCGGTGTCGATCGCCACCAGGTCGGCGTGGCGAAGCTTGTCGAGCCAGGCATCGAAGTCCGGCCACGTCGTGACCGTGTCGTAGGCCAGGTTGGAAGCCCGCGAGCCGGCCTGGGCGGCCAGGTCGCCGAAGAGGCCGGTGCCGCCTTGCGGTCCGCCAGCCCGGTTGTTCTGCTCGATCAGTTCCGGCGACACGGCATGCGCGGCAATCGTCTTGACCAGGCCCTTGAAACCGAAGCGCTCGTAGAAGGCCTTGAGCTCGTCGGCCTGCTGCGTGCCGACGGCGATCGCGTCGAGCGACGGCAAGCCTTCCACATGGCCTGCCAGATCGCAGTCGGTGCGGATGGTCACCAGGCGGCGGCCCTGCGGCAGCCAGTCGAGCGCCTTGCGCAGGTTCTCGCCGGCCTGTCCCTTGACCTCGGCGGCCCGCTCCACCAGCCCGTCGAGCGAACCGTATTCGAGCAGCCACTTGGCGGCCGTCTTCGGGCCGACCTTCTCGACGCCTGGCACGTTGTCGACCGTGTCGCCGACCAGCGTCTGGTAGTCGACCATCAGGCTCGGCGGCACGCCGAACTCGGCCGTGACGCCGGCCACGTCGCGCTTCTTGCCGTTCATGGTGTCGATGATGGTGATGTGCTCGTCCACCAGCTGGCTCAGGTCCTTGTCACCGCTCGACACGATCACTTCCACGCCCTGCGCCGCCGCGGTCTTGGCCAGCGTGCCGATCACGTCGTCGGCCTCGATGTCGGGCACGCTCAACACCGACCAGCCGAGCAGCTTGACCACTTCGTGGATCGGCTCGATCTGGCTGCGCAGGTCGTCCGGCATGGGCGAGCGATTGGCCTTGTACTGCGGGTACCAGTCGTCACGAAAGGTCTTGCCCGGCGCGTCGAAGATGCACGCCGCATAGTCGGCCCGCACCTCGCGACGCAGCACCTGCAGCATGTTGATCATTCCGCGGATGGCCCCGGTGGCCGGGCTGCTGGCATCGCCCGGCACCGCGCGCAGATCGGGCATCGCGTGGAAGGCGCGGTAGAGGTAGCTCGATCCGTCCACGAGCAGCAGCGTTTTCTTGTCGGTCATCGGGGCATTTTGCCGTGCTGCGGACGGGATCCCGCGTGACCGGCAAGGTCGGCAGCGGCTTACAACCCCGCACGGGGGCGCCGCCTACAATTCAAAGCATGTCTTCCACAAAACCCCTGCTCGCCCGTGTGGTCATGCCGATTTCGCTGGCTCTGGCATGCCTCGCGCCCCTTGCCGCTGCGCACGCGCAGGCCGCGCCGCCACCGGCCGACGCACCCCGGGAGCAGCTCGATCCCAAGCAGAACCAGAAAATCGAGCGCATCCACGTGGAAGACAGCGGCGCCAAGGTCGACGAACTTCGCGTCGGCGGCCGCACCCAGACGATCACCGTGCAACCCAAGGCCGACGTGCCGGCCTATCAGGTGTTGCCCGACAACGGCACCCGCCTCAATCAGGGGCAGACGGACAACAGCATGGGCGCCAGCGGCCCGCGGGTCTGGAACGTGCTGAAGTTCTGAGCCACGCGTGGCGGTCTTCACCGAAGTCGCTTTCGAAGAGGCCGACGCGCTGGTTCAGCGCCTCGGCCTCGGTTCGTTGCGCACGCTGCGCGGCATCGAAGGCGGCATCGAAAACACCAACTACTTCGCCAGCACCGAGTCCGGCGAATTCGTGCTCACGCTGTTCGAGCGGCTCGGCGCGGAGCAACTGCCCTACTACCTCTGCCTTATGAAGCACCTCGCTTCTCGGGGCTTGCCCGTGCCCGAGCCGATGGCCGCGCCTGACATGGCTCCGCCCACGGGCCATCCGCTGTCGATTCCGGCCAACGCACCGTGCGAACTGCTTCACCGGGTGGCGGGCAAGCCAGCGGCGGTGGTCCAGCGGCTCGGCGGCAAGAGCGAGCTCGCGCCGACTGCCAGCCACTGCGCCGAGCTCGGGCGCCTGCTCGCGC
>JAHJOG010000150.1 GCA_018820395.1 Gammaproteobacteria bacterium
CGCCAAGATGGTGACGGCCGTGGCCACGGCCAACGTGCCCAAGTTCACCATCATCATCGGCGGCAGTTTCGGCGCCGGCAATTACGGCATGTGCGGCCGCGCCTATTCGCCGCGCTTTCTCTGGATGTGGCCCAACGCGCGCATCAGCGTGATGGGCGGCGAGCAGGCGGCCAGCGTGCTCGCGACCGTCAAGCGCGACGGCATCGAAGGCAAGGGCGGCCAGTGGAGCGCCGACGAAGAAGAAGCCTTCAAGGCGCCCATCCGCGACCAGTACGAGGCGCAGGGTCATCCCTACTACGCGACGGCCCGGTTGTGGGACGACGGCATCATCGACCCGGCGGACACCCGGCGTGTGCTCGCGCTCGGACTGGCCGTGGCCCGCAACGCGCCGATTCCCGAGCCGAAGTTCGGCATCTTCCGCATGTGAGCCCGGCCCGGCCGGCCCCCAAGCCTCTTTGCCCCACCGGCACCCGACCATGAGCAGCTACACCACTCTCCAGTTCCACCTCGACGGCGCGGTCGCACGCATCGTGCTCGACCGGCCCGAGTCGCGCAACGCGTTCGACGAAGTGGCGATCCAGGACATCTTCGCCGCTTTCGCCGAGGTGATCGCGGCGCCGCAGGTGCGCGTCATCGTGCTCGGCGCCAACGGGCCGGCCTTCTGCGCCGGCGCCAACCTGAACTGGATGCGCCGCGCGGCCGATTTCACGCGCGAGCAGAACCTCGAGGACGCCGGCGCGCTGGCGGCGATGCTGCGCCGCATCCATGAAAGCCCCAAGCCGGTGATCGCGCGCGTGCAGGGCGATGCGTACGCGGGCGGGCTCGGGCTGGTCGCGGCCTGCGACGTCGCGGTGAGCGCCGACACGGCGGGGTATTGCGTGAGCGAGGTCCGGCTCGGGCTGATTCCCGCCACCATCAGTCCCTACGTGATCCGGGCCATCGGCCCGCGCGCGGCCAGCCGCTACGTCCTCTCGGCCGAGCGCTTCACGGCGGCGGAGGCGCACCGCATCGGCCTGGTGCACGAGGTGGTGGCTGCCGAGGCGCTCGACGCCAAGGTGGCCGATCTGGTCAAGTCCTTCCTGGCGGCCAGCCCCGCCGCCATCGCCACCGGCAAGCAGCTCATCGCCGACGTGACCGGCCGCGCGATCGACGATGCGTTGGTCGCTCAAACGGTCGAAGGCATCGCCGACATCCGCGCCAGCGAGCACGGGCGCGAGGGCGTGCAGGCCTTCCTGCAGAAGCGCAAGCCGTCGTGGAGCGCGTCATGACAGCGCTCGATACGCCCCAGTTGCTGGCACTGGCCGCCGCGGTGGGATGGGCGAGCGGCGTGCGGCTCTACCTGGTCGTGCTGCTGGTCAGCCTGGCCGGCTACTTCGGCTGGGTGTCGCTGCCGAACGGACTGCAGATGCTGGCCCATCCGGCCGTGATCGCGGCCAGCGGTTTCATGGTGTTCGTCGAGTTCTTCGCGGACAAGGTGCCGGGCCTCGATTCGCTCTGGGACATGGTGCACACCGCGATCCGAATCCCGGCCGGCGCTGCGCTGGCGGCCAGCGTGTTCGGCGCCGACCATGCGGTGATGGCGGTCGTCGCGGCGCTGATGGGCGGCGGTTTCGCGGCCACGGCGCACGCCGCCAAGGCGACCACCCGCGCTGCCATCAACACCTCGCCGGAGCCTTTCAGCAATGTCGGTGCGTCGCTGGTCGAAGACAGTGCGGTGCCGGCCGGCCTGTGGCTGGCGGTGGCCCATCCGCTGGTGTTCGGGCTGGTGTTCGTCCTGGTGCTGGTGCTGAGCGTCTGGCTCATCGCCAAGAGCTGGCGATTCCTGCGCGCGCTGTTCTCGCGCGTCGCTCGCATCTTCAGCGGCAGGCCCGACCCAGGCGTCCAGTCTGCGTTCCAGTTCAAGAAACCGCCACCTGAAGAGGCTCCCCATGTTTGACAAGATCCTCATCGCCAACCGCGGCGAGATCGCCTGTCGGGTCGCCGCCACGGCGCGCCGCATGGCGATTCGCACCGTGGCGGTGTATTCCGACGCCGATGCGCATGCCAGCCACGTTCGGGCCTGCGACGAGTCGGTGCATGTGGGCGGCAGCGCGCCGGGCGACAGCTACCTGCGCTGGGAAAAGATCCTCGAAGCGGCCCGCGCCACGGGCGCACAGGCCGTGCACCCGGGCTACGGCTTCCTGAGCGAGAACGAAAGCTTTGCGCGCGCCTGCGCCGAGGCCGGCTTGGTGTTCATCGGGCCGCCGCCGTCGGCGATCCAGGCCATGGGCCTCAAGGCCGAGTCCAAGCGGCTGATGGAAAAGGCCGGCGTGCCGCTCGTGCCGGGCTACCACGGCAGCGACCAGGACGCCGCGCTGTTGCAGCGCGAGGCCGACCGCATCGGTTACCCGGTGCTGATCAAGGCCAGCGCCGGCGGCGGCGGCAAGGGCATGCGCGTGGTCGAGCGCGCGGCCGACTTCTCGGCCGCACTGGCCTCGTGTCAGCGCGAGGCGATCAACAGCTTCGGGCAGGACGCCGTACTGATCGAGAAATACGTGCAGCGGCCGCGACACATCGAGATCCAGGTGTTCGGCGACACGCAAGGCCACTGCGTCTACCTCTTCGAGCGTGATTGTTCGGTGCAGCGGCGCCACCAGAAGGTGCTCGAAGAAGCGCCCGCGCCCGGCATGAGCGAATCCATGCGCAAAGAAATGGGCGAGGCCGCCGTGGCCGCGGCGCGTGCCGTCGGCTACGTCGGCGCCGGAACGGTCGAGTTCATCGTCGAGCAGCGCGACGACGGCGCGATGTCCTTCTATTTCATGGAGATGAACACGCGGCTGCAGGTCGAGCATCCGGTCACCGAGGCGATCACCGGGCTCGACCTGGTCGAGTGGCAACTGCGCGTGGCGGCCGGCGAGCCGTTGCCGCTGGCGCAGGCCGAACTGCAGATCCACGGCCACGCGATCGAGGCGCGCATCTGCGCCGAAAACCCGGACAACAATTTTCTGCCGGCCACGGGCACCCTGCGCGTCTATCGCAAGCCGCCGGCCACGGCCTTTCAGCGCAGCCGCGTGCGCATCGACGACGGCGTGCGCGAAGGCGATGCGATTTCGCCTTTCTACGATTCGATGATCGCCAAGCTCATCGTGCATGGCAGCACGCGCGAAGAAGCGTTGGCGCGGCTCGATGCGGCGCTGGCCCGCACGCACATCGTCGGCGTGTCGACCAACGTGCAGTTCCTGCGCGGCATTCTGGGCACCGAGTCGTTCTCGCAGGCTCGACTGGACACCGCCTTGATCGAGCACGAACGCGCCGTGCTCTTCGATCGCGAGCCGCTCGGCCTGCCGCTGGCGGCCGCCGCTTCGGTGGCGCGCATGCTGCTGGACGAAGCGGCTTCGGCCACGGACGATCCGTTCAGCCGGCGCGACGGTTGGCAGTCGCACGGCACGGCGCGGCGCACCTTCGACTTCGAGTTTCGGGGCGAACCGGCGAGCGCCGAGCTGCACTACCTGCACGACGGCGCGCTTGCGTTGCGGGTCGGCGAGGTGAGCGGCCCGCTCATCGTCGGGCGCTTTCCGGGCGACGAGCTCGAGATCCAGTTCGGCGGGCGCCGCCACACCCTCGACGTGTATGTCGAGGGCGACACCACGCACATCTTCGCGGCGCACGGCGCGACCCGCATCGTCAACATCGACCGGCTCGCGCACGCCGGCGAAGCCGATGCCGAAGCCGGCCGGCTCACCGCCCCGATGCCGGGCAAGGTGGTCTCGTTCTCCGTGAAGGCCGGCGACGCCGTCACCCGCGGGCAAGCGCTGGCGGTGATGGAAGCCATGAAAATGGAGCACACGATCGCGGCACCCGCGGACGGTGTTGTCGAAGAGTTGCTTTACGCTGCAGGCGACCAGGTGGCCGAGGGGGCCGAACTGTTGCGAATCGCGAACGAGTAACGGACGCGCGTCGCGGCGACGCACGAGCGGCAGGCGAGCAGTCACGGCATGCGCAGGCGCGGCGCCGCAATCCACCGAACACGATCATGAGAATCACTGTCTGTCTCTCCGACCTCGGCTCCGACCCCTGGGTCGCCGGCCTGCGAGCCGCCTTGCCCGACGCCGAGGTCGCCGCGTGGGCGCCCGGTGCGGCGCAGGCCGACCATGCGGTGGTGTGGGCGCCGCCGCAGGCCTTTCTGGACGAGCAGCCGCGCCTGCGGGGCCTGTTCAACATCGGAGCGGGCGTCGACGCGCTGCTCAAGTTGCGCTTGCCTCCCGAGGCCCGCATCGTGCGGCTCGACGATGCGGGTATGTCGGTGCAGATGGCCGAGTACGTGTGCCACGCGCTGATCCGCCATTTCCGCGAGTTCGATGGCTACGAGGCCGACGCGCGCGAAGGGCGCTGGGGTTTTCGCAAGCCGCGCCGGCGCGAGGATTTCGGCGTCGGCGTGATGGGCCTGGGCGCGCTCGGTGAACGTGTCGCGAAAGCGGTGGCGCAGTTCGATTTTCCGGTGCTCGGGTGGAGCCGCACCGACAGGCGCGTCGACGGCGTTCGCTGCTTTTCGGGCGAGGCCGGCTTCGGCGAGTTCCTTTCCGCGACCCGGGTGCTGGTCAACCTGCTTCCGTTGACCGAAGCGACGCGTGGCGTGATCCGCCGCGACACGCTTTGCCAGCTCAACGGCGGCCGGCCGGGCGGCTACCTGATCAACGTGGCGCGCGGCGCGCACCTGGTCGAGTCGGACCTCATTCCGTTGCTCGACAGCGACCAGCTGGCCGGCGCGACGCTCGACGTGTTCGACCAGGAGCCGCTCGATGCCGCGCACCCCTTTTGGCGCCATCCGAAGATCACGGTCACTCCCCACGCGTCGGCGCGCACCGACCGTGAGCTGTCGATCGCGCAGATCGTCGGAAAGATCCGGGCGTTCGAGCGCGGAGAGCCGGTCGCCGGCATGGTCGACATGAAACGGGGATACTGAAATCATGAACTACCCATCGAAGGTCAAGATCGTCGACGTGGGCCCGCGCGACGGCTTGCAAAACGAAAAGCGGCCGGTGTCGGCCGAGATCAAGATCGGGCTGGTGCATCGCCTGCAGGACGCCGGCCTGAAGGAGATCGAGGTCACCAGTTTCGTCAGCCCCAAGTGGGTGCCGCAGATGGCCGACAACGCAGAGGTCATGCACGGCATCCGCCGCAAACCGGGCGTGCGCTATTCGGTCCTCACGCCCAACATGAAGGGGTTCGAAGCCGCCATCGCCGCACCGCGCGACGAATGGCCCGACGAGATCGTGGTGTTCGGTGCGGCCAGCGAGGCGTTCAGCCAGCGCAACATCAATTGCTCGATTGCCGAAAGCATCGAGCGCTTCCGGCCGGTGGTCGAGGCGGCGCGCGACAAGGGCATCTACGTGCGCGGCGCGATGTCGTGCGCCGTGGGCTGTCCGTACGAAGGCGAGATCCCCCCATCGCGCGTCGACATGCTCGCCGGGCTCATGAAGGGCATCGGCGTGCAACACGTGGGCGTGGCCGACACCATCGGCGTCGCAACGCCCGTCAAGGTGCAGCGCGCGCTGGAGGCGACGCTGCGGCATTTCGACATCGACGATGTGTCGGGGCACTACCACGACACCTACGGGCAGGCGCTGGGCAACACCCTGGCGAGCCTCGAGATGGGCGTGTGGCAGTACGACACGTCATCGGCCGGGCTCGGCGGCTGCCCGTACGCCAAGGGCGCGACCGGCAACGTGGCGACCGAAGACGTGGTCTACATGCTGCAGGGCATGGGCATCGAGACGGGGATCGATCTCGACCGACTCATCGACGCCGGCGTCTACATCAGCGATGCGCTCGGCCGCAAGCCGAACTCGCGGGCGTCGACCGCCATCCTGAACAAGCGGGCCGCCTGATGTGCGGCGCCGAACTGACGGCCCTGCCCGAAGGCGTGCAGCGCGTGGCGCGCCTGCTGCTTGACCGTGGCCACGCGCACGCGCCGCAGATGCTCGATGACGCGGCCCGCACGGCGGCGCAGGCGGCCGATGCGCTGGGCATCGAGGTCGGGCAGATCGCCAAGAGCATCGTGTTCCGGCGTCCGTCGGACGACGCGGCCGTGCTCGTGGTTGCCTCCGGCGATCGGCGCGTCGACGAGCACAAGGTGGCCGCATTGGTGGGTCCGCTCGCGCGGGCGGACGCGGCCTTCGTCAAGGCGCGCACCGGGTTCTCGATCGGCGGCGTGTCCCCCTTCGCACACGCCTCGCCACCCGTGATGCTGATCGACCGCGATTTGTTTCGTTTCGACGAGGTCTGGGCGGCGGCCGGGCATCCGCATGCGGTGGTGCGCCTGCATCCGCGCGACCTGGAACGGCTGACGGGCGCGCCCGTCGAGGACGTGGTGTGACGACGACCACCGCGGCACGACGCTTGCTGCGCATGGCGAACGACGCAAAGAGCACGCAAGGCGCCGTCGCGTCGCCCTGCGTGTCGGTCTGCCGCATGAATGCAAAGTCCGGTCTGTGTGACGGCTGTTTTCGCACTCTGGATGAGATCGGCCGCTGGAGCCGCATCGACGACGGGGCCAAGCGCGAGGTCTGGGCGCAGATCGAAACACGTATCGAAGAGACTTTGACATGAAGCACATCGTTTTTCACCTCGATTTCATCTCGCCCTATGCGTACCTGGCCTTCGAGCATCTGCCGGTGGCGCTGGAGGGGTTGAGCTACAGCGTGGACTACCGTCCGGTGCTGCTCGGAGCGCTGCTGAAGGCGCATGGGCAACTCGGCCCTGCAGAGATTCCTTCCAAGCGCAGCTGGACCTATCGGCATGTGCTGTGGCTCGGCCATGCACATGGCATTCCGATGGACATGCCCGCGTCGCATCCCTATGACCCGCTGCCGCATCTGCGCCTGGCCCTGTCGACCACGTCGGGGGCCAACATCAATCGCTATGCGGCGGAAACCATCTTCCGCGATGTCTGGCGGGGGGGTGGCGAGGCGGGCGACCCTGCGCGGCTCGCGGCGCTGGCACAAAGGCTCCCCCAGGTTCGCGATGGCAATGCCGACGAGGCTCGCGCCCAGCTCAGGGCCAACGGCGAAGAAGCGTTGGCGCATGGCGTGTTCGGTGTGCCGGCGTTCGAGACGGAAGGGCGCCTGTTCTGGGGCTTCGACGGGCTCGCTGTGCTTCGCGCCTATCTGACCGGCGATGCCTGGTTCGAAGGGCCTGCCTGGCAAGGTGCCGACCAGCGGCCAGCGACATTGCGCAGCAGAAAGACTTGATTTCTTACAAGCTGAAACGCCGAGAACGGGTTTCACCCTAGTTCGTCAGCGCCGGTTCAGTTTCGCGCAAGGTTTGGGTCAGTCCACCCTCCAAGAATGCGACACGGCTCGTCCAAGGGCCGCATTCACAGGAGACTAAGACGATGGCAGCCACACTGGATTCGCGCGGGAAGCCGCATCCGGCCCCTCGGCCAATGACTTCCGAGGAAAGGAAGGTGATCTTCGCCTCCTCCCTCGGAACGGTGTTCGAGTGGTACGACTTCTACCTCTACGGTTCGTTGGCGGCCATCATCGCCCGGCAGTTCTTCAGCGGACTCGATGCCGGCGCCGCCTTCATCTTTGCGCTGCTCGCGTTCGCGGCCGGCTTCCTGGTGCGGCCCTTCGGCGCCATCGTGTTCGGCCGGCTCGGCGACATGATCGGGCGCAAGTACACCTTCCTGGTCACGATCCTGATCATGGGCCTGTCGACCTTCATCGTCGGCCTGCTCCCGAGCTATGCCACCATTGGCGTGGCCGCTCCCATCATCCTGATCGCGCTGCGCATGCTGCAGGGACTGGCGCTGGGCGGTGAGTACGGCGGTGCCGCCACCTACGTGGCCGAGCATGCCCCGCACGGCAAGCGCGGTGCCTACACCTCCTGGATCCAGACCACGGCAACGCTGGGCCTGTTCCTGAGCCTGCTGGTCATACTGGGCGTGCGTACGACGGTGGGAGAAGAGGCCTTCGCCGCTTGGGCATGGCGCATTCCGTTCCTGGTGTCGATCGCCCTGCTCGGCGTGTCGGTGTGGATCCGGCTGTCGCTGTCCGAATCGCCCGCGTTCCAGAAGATGAAGGCCGAGGGCAAGACGTCGAAGGCGCCGCTGTCCGAATCCTTCGGCCAGTGGAAGAACCTCAAGATCGTGATCCTGGCGCTGGTCGGCCTCACGGCAGGACAGGCGGTGGTCTGGTACACAGGCCAGTTCTACGCGCTCTTCTTCCTGACGCAGCAACTGAAGGTGGACGGCACCACGGCCAACCTCATGATCGCGGCGTCGCTGCTGATCGGCACGCCGTTCTTCGTGGTGTTCGGCATGCTGTCGGACAAGATCGGCCGCAAGCCCATCATCATGGCCGGCTGCCTGTTGGCGGTGCTGACGTACTTCCCGGTCTTCAAGATGATGACCGAGTACGCCAATCCCGACCTGGCCAAGGCCCAGGCGACCGCCGGTGTGACCGTGACGGCCGACCCGAGCACCTGCTCCTTCCAGGGCAACCCCGTCGCTCGCGAAATCGACTTCAGAAGTTCATGCGACATCGCCAAGCGCTATCTGGTGCAGAACTCTGTCAGCTACGACAACATCGTGGGCGCGCCCGGCACCAAGGCCGTCGTCAAGATCGGTGACAAGCAGGTGGAGGCGCCGATCGGCACCGTGGTCAAGTCCAAGTTCGATGAAGCGTCGACCAAGGAAATCGCAGCCTTCAAGAAGGGTGTGTCGGACGACCTCAAGGCCGCCGGCTATCCGGCCAAAGCCGATCCCGTCAAGATGAACAAGGTCATGGTGGTGGCCCTTCTGTTCTGGCTGGTGTTGCTGGTGACCATGGTGTACGGACCGATTGCCGCGATGCTGGTCGAAATGTTCCCGACGCGCATCCGCTACACCTCGATGAGCCTGCCGTATCACATCGGCAATGGCTGGTTCGGCGGGCTGCTCCCCACGACGGCTTTTGCGATCGTGGCGACCACCGGCAACATGTACAACGGCCTGTGGTACCCGATCATCATCGCCGCGATGACGCTCGTGATCGGGACGCTCTTCATCCGCGAGACGAAGGACGTCGACATCTACGCCAACGACTGATTGGCGGTCAGCGGCCGCGGCCGGCGGCGGCAGGTTCAGCGCTTGAACTTGCCGTCGCTGATGATCGAGAGATCGACGAAGTCGATGCCGGAATGGTCTTTGGGGGTGTAGCTCACCTCGAGGCCACCCAGATCGAACTTGTACATGCTTTCGAGCGCCGCGACGATTCTTGCGCGCGTGGGTTTCGGGCCCGCGCGCTTCAGTGCTTCTACCAGCACCTTGGCGGATGCGAATCCCTCCAGCATGGCCGGAGAGATTTCGTGCTTGCCCTTGGCCTCTGCCAAATCGTGCGCTTGCCGAACCATCGGCATTCCCAGCATGCGTTCGTTCGGAAAGACCTGGGAAACGATCACGCCCGATCCTGCTTTGCCCAGCAGCTGGATGAAGCCGGATGACGCGTTGTTCGAAAGTGTCGCGACCTGTGCGCCCGAGCCCGCTGCGCGCAGGGCCTTGACGCCGTTCGCCACCACCGAACTCGCGCCGATCCACAGCACCGCCTGAGCGTTGGCAGCGGTGAGCTTGCTCAGGATTTCTGGGTAGTTCGGGCTCTCGCGGTCGATCGCGACGATTGTTGCGGGCTTGACTTGCTGATTGAAGCCCTTCAAGGCACCCTCGAGCCCGTCGCGCCCGAATGCATCGGTCGCGTGAACGATGGCAACGCGCGTGAGTCCGATCATCAGCAGATGCTGTGCCGTGCGCTCGGCCTCGCGTTGATAGGTCGAGCGCACGTTGAACACGTTCTTCTGAACCGGCTTGTGCAGCACCATGGCGCCCGTCGACGGACCGATCAGCGCGATGCCGTTCTTGTTGAGCACGGGGATGATCGCCAATGTCTGCGGTGTGCCGCGAGTCATGAACATCGCCACGACTCCCTTGTCTTCGATCAGCACGCGTGCGCTTTCGGCGGCTCGCTGAGCGTCGTAGCCGTCGTCCATGCGCACGATCTCGATCTTCTCGCCATGAATGCCGCCCTGGGCGTTCACCGAATCGATGACGAGCTGAGCGCCGGCGATGGTTTCGTTGACACTGACTCCCGAAGGGCCGGTCATGCTGGCCGTCTGACCGATCAGGATCTGCGCATGGCAGGAGAGGCTCGAACACAGCCCGAGTAGCAAGGTTGCGGCCAGCCGGTAGGGAGCTTTCATCTGTCGTTACCGTCGGTAGTTGCTACGACTGTTCCAGTCGTCGTTCTCGTCCTCCTTATCGTCCTTATCCTTCCCGGCTCTATCGCTGCTGAGCTTTTCGATCCACAAGCGTGCGACGTCGGCCTTGGTCACCGGGCGAAGGAAGAAGTTCATGGGCACACCGGGTGGGATCCAGTCGCTGCTGCGACTTTCGGGGGTGATCGCTTCCACATAGGAATCGAAGGCATTGATGAGAGATTCCAGAGTGAAAGTCTCGTTTTTTTCCTCGTCCTTCTCGCCGAGTGCGGTCAGCGTTGTCTTGAGCATGTAGGCGTGCAAGCTGGCAACGCCGTTGGCCTGCTTGCTCTTATCCGCGCTATAGCGCTTGCTGACCATGTGGCTATCGGGCCCGGCCAGCGACATTGCAGCTTCCATCTGATCCGGGGAAATGTCCGCAAACTTCAGCGCCATCTCCTTCATGTCGTGCGCACCGACCGTTGGTATCACGCCGGCAGTCAGGATGGTCAAGTGGACCTGGATGCTGCTGTTGGCGGTATTCTCCAAACCCATATTGAGTCTCTGGTCGAAGCCAATGTGCCCGGCGGCGGCGCTCAGCGCGGCATGCTGCTCTATCGCGTCGAGCTGCTTGTAAAAGGACCCCTGGTCGGAGCTGTTTGCGGCTTCCGAGTTGGAGATGATGTGGGCCATGCCGACGAACGATGATCCGCAGGTGGCGCCGGTCACGATGTTGAGCGCGTCGGCGTCTGGATCGGCCGGCGCGTAAGCTGCCATCGTCAGGGCCTGCGGGTTGCTGATGTCGATGGCATCGTTGCTGAACGTCCTGTTCCACGCCCTCAGGGTTCTTTCCGGGTCGAGCACCACAGGCTGCAGCATTCGTGCCGCCGCATGCGTGCAGGCTGCGGTGATGATGAGCGTGCCTTCGAGCTTGTTGCTCGCGAGTTGGTTGTTGACCTTGTCGAGGCCCGCAGAAACCAGCGGCGATGGGGTTCTATCCCCATTGCCGGGCGAGGTGCCCGTGGTCAGAAATTCCTTGATCTTCGACACGGTGTTGGCCGTTTCCGACTTGTCGGTGAAGGAAAAGTAATGTGAATCGAACTTGAGGGAGTCGGACCCGATGAACTGGGCCTTGAGCTTCGATTTCTTGAAGTCCACCGGCGATTCGAGCGCGCTGGTGATGCCTTGGCCTTGGGCCCGAAGGCTTTGCGAATCGACTTCGGCTTGCGTGCGCAGGTTCGCATACTGGACCGCGGCATCGCTCACGGATTTCTTGACCTCTTCGATCTTCGCCTTGATGTACGAAGTGTCGACTTGCATGTTGAGAAGTTCGAGAGCCGTCATCTCCAGGCTGCGCTTGAGCGCGATCATTGAGTTGAGGGTGTCCTGGGCCGCATCGGCCGGGCCTGAGAGCGCGCTGATGGCCTTCAGGTTGTCCAGCAGCTTCATGTCGACGATGCTGCCCAGGCTGAGTGCAGGGTGGAACGGAATGGAGCTGGGCATGGGAAGTCCCTCGGAAATGGGTGGAAGGTTCGGTGTCGGGGGTCGGAACTGGAGAGACCGGCCCTCAAGACTCTATGAATGCCGCCAGTCGCCGCAATGCCTTCGCCACAATTTGTCAGGATTAGGGCAACGGGCAGGCAAGGGGATTCGTGGCTTCCTAGAATGTCTGCCCCATTCCCAAGGCATCCATGACACAGGGCTCGATCCGGATCCGCGGTGCGCGTCAGCACAATCTCAAGAACCTCGACGTCGACTTTCGCACTGGCGAACTGACGGTCGTGACCGGCCCGAGCGGCTCGGGCAAGTCGAGCCTGGTGTTCGACACCTTGTTCGCCGAAGGGCAGCGGCGCTACGTCGAGACGTTTTCCGCGTACGCCAGGCAGTTTCTCGACCGCATGGACAAGCCGGCGGTCGACAAGGTGGAGGGCGTTCCGCCCGCGATCGCCATCGATCAGACCAACCCGGTGCGCTCGTCGCGTTCGACGGTCGGCACGATGACCGAGCTGAACGACCACCTGAAGCTGCTGTTCGCCCGCGCCGGCGCGCTGTTCGACCGCGAGACCGCGCTGCCGGTGCGCCATGACTCGCCCGACTCGATCTGCACGGACCTGCTCGCGCGGGCCGAGGCCGCCGGCAATCCGCGCCTGGCGGTGACCTTTCCCATCGAACTGCCGGCCTCGTCGACTGCCGAAGAGGTCACGCAGTGGCTGTCGGCGAGCGGCTTCACCCGCGTGCAGGCGGAGCGCGAAGTGGCCACGCCCACCGGGCCGCGCAAGGTGCTCGACGTGGTGGCGGACCGCTTTCGCGCTGCAGGCACCGAGCGCGCGCGCATCGTCGAAGCGATCGAGGTGGCGCTCAAGCGCGGCAGCGGCCGGCTGGGGGTGTATGTGCTGCCGGTCGAACAGGCGGAAGCAGTTGCGGCACCGGACGACAGCGGCGTACGGCCATCGCCCGAGATCTGGCGCTTTTCCACGGGCCTGCATTGCCCCGAGAGCGACATCCGCTATGCCGACCCGATTCCGTCGATGTTCTCCTTCAATTCGGCTGTCGGCGCTTGCGAGACTTGCCGGGGATTCGGCCGTGTCATCGGCGTGGACCTCGGCCTGGTGATTCCCAACGACAAGCTCACGCTGCGCGCGGGTGCAGTCAAGACCATTCAAACGCCGGCCTGGAAAGAAGCGCAGGACGACCTGATGCGCCACGCCGAAGCGGCCGGCATTCCGCGCGACACGCCGTGGAACAAGCTGACGGCCGAGCAGCAGGCCTGGGTGATCGAGGGTTCACCCAACTGGAAGGGCAAGTGGAACCAGCAGTGGTACGGCGTCCGGCGCTTTTTCGGCTATCTGGAGAGCAAGGCCTACAAGATGCACATCCGGGTGCTGCTGTCCAAGTACCGAAGCTACACGTCGTGCCCCACGTGCGCCGGGGCGCGACTCAAGCTCGAAAGCCTGCTGTGGCGGATCGGTTCCAAGACCGATGCCGATGCGGCGCTGGAGCCGGCCCGGCGCTTCATGCCGGCGGGCGTGGCCTGGTCGCGCGAGCAACTCGAGGCGCTGCCCGGCCTCTGCCTGCACGACCTGATGCTGCTGCCGATCGAGCGGCTGCGCGCCTTCTTCGAGGCGCTCTCGCGCGACGGCAGCACGGCGTCCGGCGAGCTCAAGCTGCTGTTCGAGGAAATCACCACGCGGCTGCGCTACCTGCACGAAGTCGGCATCGGCTACCTCACGCTCGACCGGCAGAGCCGCACGCTGAGCGGCGGCGAGGTGCAGCGCATCAATTTGACGACCGCGCTCGGCACGTCGCTGGTCAACACGTTGTTCGTGCTCGACGAGCCCAGCATCGGCCTGCACCCGCGCGACATGAACCGCATCACCGAAGCCATGTTGCGCCTGCGCGACGCGGGCAACACGCTGGTGGTGGTCGAACACGACCCGGCCGTGATGCTGGCCGCCGACCGCGTGATCGACATGGGCCCGGGGCCCGGCGCACGGGGCGGGCAGATCGTGTTCGACGGCAGCACCGACGCGCTGCGCGATGCCGACACGCTCACCGGCAACTACCTCGGTGGCCGCAAGCAGATCGGCATGGGCTTCCGGCGCATGGTCACCGACAACACGCCACGTCTCATTCTCGAAGGCGCACGCGAGCACAACCTGCGCGACGTGACGGTCGAATTGCCGCTGGCGCGCCTGGTGTGCGTGACGGGCGTCAGCGGCTCGGGCAAGTCGACGCTCGTGCAAGACGTGCTGGCCCCGGCGCTGATGCGGCATTTCGGCAAGGCGACCGAGACCCCCGGCGCCCACGACCGCCTGCTCGGCGCCGATCACCTGGGCGACGTGGTGTTCGTCGACCAGTCGCCGATCGGCAAGACGGCGCGCTCCAACCCGGCCAGCTACGTCGGCGCCTGGGACGCGATCCGCGAGATCTTCGCGACTGCGCCGCTCTCGCGCCAGCGCGGCTACACCGCATCGAAGTTCAGCTTCAACAGCGGCGACGGACGCTGTCCGACCTGCGGCGGCTCGGGTTTCGAGCATGTCGAGATGCAGTTCCTGTCGGACGTGTACCTGCGCTGCCCCGACTGCGACGGGCAGCGCTACCGGCCCGAGATTCTCGAAGTGAAGATCGAGCGCTACCAGCGCCTGTTCAGCGTGGCCGACATCCTCGACCTCACGGTGGCGGAGGCGGCTGCGCTGTTCAATGACGATCGCGATGTGCTGCGCGTGCTGCAACCGATCGTCGACGTCGGGTTGGACTACGTGAAGCTCGGCCAACCGGTGCCCACGCTCAGCGGCGGCGAGGCGCAGCGTCTCAAGCTCGCGGGCTTCCTGGCCGAGGCGACCCGCAGTGCCAGCGCGAGCAAGCAGGCGCTGGCGCGCAAGGGCACGCTCTTTCTGTTCGACGAGCCCACCACCGGTCTGCACTTCGACGACATCGCGCGGCTCATGCGTGCGCTGCGCAAGCTGCTCGACGCGGGCCATTCGCTGGTGGTGATCGAGCACAACCTCGACGTCATCCGCGCCAGCGACTGGATCATCGACCTCGGTCCCGAGGGCGGCGAAGGCGGCGGCCAGGTGGTGGCGGTTGGCACGCCGGAGCAGGTGCGCGAGAACGCCGCTTCGCTCACCGGCGCCGCGCTGGTCGACTACGAACTGGCCGTCGGCCCCGGCGCCTACAAGGTGGCGGAGCGGGCGGCGCGCGCCTATGCGGCCCGGGTGCGGCCGGCCGCCGGACGCGATGCGATCCAGATCGTCAACGCGCACGAACACAACCTCAAGAACCTGTCGGTCGACATTCCGCGCGGCAAGTTCAACGTGGTCACCGGCGTGAGCGGTTCGGGCAAGTCCACCTTGGCTTTCGACATCCTGTTCAACGAAGGCCAGCGGCGCTATCTCGAATCGCTCAACGCCTATGCGCGCAGCATCGTGCAGCCGGCGGGGCGCCCCGAGGTCGACGCGGTCTACGGCATCCCGCCGACGGTGGCGATCGAGCAGCGGTTGTCGCGCGGCGGCCGGAAGAGCACCGTCGGCACCACCACCGAGGTGTGGCATTTCCTGCGACTGCTCTACGTCAAGCTGGGCATCCAGCATTGCATCCACGACGGCGCCGCCGTGCAGCCCCAGACGCCCGACAGCATCGTCGCGCAGCTGATGAGGGCCTTCAAGGGCCAGCACATCGGTCTGCTCGCGCCGCTGGTCAGCAATCGCAAGGGCGTCTATACCGAACTGGCCGACTGGGCGCGGCCGCGCGGCTACACGCACCTGCGCGTGGACGGCGAGTTCCTGCCGACCACCGGCTTTCCGCGCATCGATCGCTTCAAGGAACACAGCATCGAATTGCCAGTGGCCAGCATCGACGTGCTGCCCTCCGCCGAAGCCGAACTGCGCGAGGCGCTGACGCGTGCGCTGGAGCACGGCAAAGGCGTGGTCCACGTGTTGAGCGAGCTCGACGGACTGCGCGGCGCCATGATGACCAAGGCGCCCACGGCGCGCATCGGCCGGAACCAGGTGTTCTCCACGCTGCGGGCGTGCCCCGTCTGCAGCACCAGCTACGCCGAACTCGATCCCCGGCTGTTCTCGTACAACAGCAAGCATGGCTGGTGCCCCGATTGCGTCGGCACCGGAGTGCGGCTCACGAAGGAACAGCGCAAGGTCTACGACGACTCGGTGCTCGCCGACGACCAGAAGGGCCGTGAACAGTCCTTTGCCGGTGGCGGCGAGGCCGAGGATGTGGAAGACCTGGCCTGCCCGACCTGCCAGGGCACACGGCTCAACCCGACGGCACGTGCGGTGCGGCTTGAAGGTCTGGCGGTGGCTGCCGCAGCACCCGAAGCCGTGCTTGCCGACGGCACGCGCGAAGTCGGCGCTGGCGTCGATGCCGGCATCGGCATCACCGAACTGGCGCGGATGAGCGTCCGTGACCTGCGGGCCTGGTTCGGCGCGCTCGTGCTGGTGGGGCGTGACGCGGACATCGCGCGCGATCTGGTGCCCGAGATCCGCAGCCGGCTGGAGTTCCTCGAAGAGGTCGGACTCGGCTATCTCACGCTCGACCGCGGGGCGCCCACGCTGAGCGGCGGCGAGGCGCAGCGCATCCGGCTTGCGGCGCAGCTCGGCAGCAACCTGCAGGGCGTGTGCTACGTGCTCGACGAACCCACCATCGGCCTGCATGCGCGCGACAACCAGATCCTGCTGGACGCGCTGCACAAGCTCGGCGAAAAGGGCAACACGCTGGTGGTGGTCGAGCACGACGCGGACACCATTCGCCGGGCCGACCACATCATCGACATCGGTCCCGGAGCCGGCAAGCGCGGCGGGCGGCTGGTGGCCCAGGGTTCGATCGCCGACATCAGCGCCGCGGCCGACTCGCAGACCGGGCGCTATCTGCGCGACGTGATCCAGCATCCGTTGCAGCCGAGACGCGCTGTCGCATCGGCACCCGCTGCCGCGGCCGACGCCGCGCAGGAGCCGAGCTGGCTGACCGTCTACGGCGCGCATCTGCACAACCTGCAGGACGTCACCGTCGCGCTGCCGCTGCGTCGCCTGGTGGCCGTGACCGGCGTGAGCGGCTCGGGCAAGTCGACGCTGGCGCGCGACGTGTTGCTCGCCAATGTGCAGGCCATCGTCGCGCAGCGCAGCACCCGGGCCGGCCGCGATGCCGATGCTGCCGGCAAGCGGCCGGCCTGGACGGGCTGCCGCTCGGTGCAGGGGTACGGAGGCATCGACCGCGTGCTCGAAGTCGACCAGACGCCCATCGGCAAGACGCCGCGCAGCTGCCCGGCCACCTACATCGGCTTCTGGGACACCATCCGCAAGCTCTACGCCGACACGCTGGAAGCCAAGGCGCGCGGCTACGGGCCGGCGCGCTTCAGCTTCAACACCGGCGAGGGCCGCTGCCCGGGTTGTGAAGGCGCGGGCGTGCGCACCATCGAGATGAACTTCCTGCCGGACGTGAAGGTGCCCTGCGAGGTCTGCCACGGTGCGCGCTTCAACCTCGAAACGCTGGCGGTCAGCTGGCGCGGCAAGAGCATCGGCGACGTGCTGCAGATGGAGGTTGACGAAGCCGTCGATTTCTTCTCGGCCATGCCGCACATCAGCCACCCGCTGCAACTGCTGAAGGACGTCGGCCTGGGGTACCTTACCCTCGGCCAGCCCTCACCCACGCTGAGCGGCGGCGAGGCGCAGCGCATCAAGCTCGTGACCGAGCTCAGCAAGGTGCGCGACGACGTCACCCGGCGCGGCAACAAGGCGCCGCACACGCTCTACGTGCTGGACGAACCCACGGTCGGCCTGCACATGGCGGATGTCGAGAAGCTCATCCACGTGCTGCATCGCCTGGTGAACGGCGGGCACAGCGTGGTCGTGATCGAACACGACCTGGATGTGATCGCCGAGGCCGACTGGGTGATCGACCTCGGGCCGGAAGGCGGCCGTGGCGGCGGCATCGTGGTGGCCGAGTCAACCCCCGACGAGGTGATGCGCCTGGGGACGGCGACTGGGCTCGCCTTGGCGCACCTTATGTCGTGAGGCTGTGGTCGACCGCTCCCGGCCTTCGAGTCCGGCTCGTCAGGCGTAAATGAACAGCACGTCGCATGCGGTCTGCTTTGTCCGTTCGAGCAGAGCCCGCAGCGCGGAACCCATGCCCGGCGGGTCGGCCTGCATGTCGAGTTCCAGGGTCAAGGACAGGCCCGACCCCGTGTGGACCGCGACGTAGTCGGTCGCCGAACGCTTGAGGATCACGTAGTCGCTGGGTTTCGGGCCGGACGGGAGACGCACTGCCATCACGTCCATTTTGTTCAGAGACGCGAGCAGTTTGGGTGTGTCGCATGCAAGTCCTGCTTTCTTGTCCAACCTCGCCGAGCCGAAGCGGTAGGGGACTTGCAAGCTTCTTCCTAGGTCTGCAATGTCCTTCCACGAGAGGGGTTTACCTCTCAATTGATCCGCCTTTTTGGCAAGGAGCTTCGGTACTGCCTCGCGCAGCAGCTTCTGGTCGTGCACGTAGTGAAGCGCGAGCGTCTTGATAGCCCCCGACAAAGCGTCCTGCTCGTTGGACTTTTCGACCACCCGCTCGCTGACCCGCCATGCGTTCGGTTCGTTGTAAGGCAGTGCGGCGAGGTATTCGTAGGCTTCGGCGACGAAAGTATCGCGATCGTCGGATCCGCTTTCCGCCTCCCGACTTTCGACGAGCGATCCGGAGTGACTGCGCGTCTGGCTCCCTTTGCTTGCATCCGACGACGAGCTCTCGATGTGGCTGCGACCTTCAAGGCGTGGCGGAGCGATGAACAAGAGGGAGCATTCGGAAACCTTCTCGTTCTCCATGAACACTTGCAGTGCATCGCCCATCGAGTCCGGCAACAACAAGGATTCCAGCGCGAGTACCTTGCCGCTCTTGACATCGGCCGCAACGTAAATGTCCTCTGCATTCCGGAAAAGCACCGACCGCAGGTCGTCCTGGTTGCGCTTGTGCGAAACGGCGAGCGTCCAGAGCGAATCGAGCAACGCGGGTCGAAGGGCACCACCCGATGAATCGGAGAGAGACAGGTTCCCTCCAGCAAGCCTTGCTTTCGCGAAGATGAACTGCATGCCGTCCGTTGACAGTGCGTCTGGAACGTCGCTCCACTTCGGTCGCTTGTTGCTCGCCTTCCGTCGGACTTGGTCGACATGCGCGCGGATGCCTTTCGGGTCGTCTTCAATGCCGATCCAGTGCGACAGAAAGTCGTTGATGAGCGTGTTGACTGCGCCGGAAAAGCAGTCGCTGACATTGACCTTGTCCAAGGGCAGGTGTGCGATGGGCTCGGGCGGTCGGTGACCGGGCCCGCCGGACGGATTCTTGGGCGGCGCGCCACGGTTCTGCTGGCCCTTGGTTCTGGCCTGCGAAGGCGACGTCAGAAGCTCGACCGGGGGCGCTGGCAAGGATGGTATCGGCGGCAGTTCTCTGAGAATTTGATCAAGCCATTGCTCCACAGCTTGCGGGTCCAAGACGGGACTTGCCACGTGGATCGCGCAGTACGCGACATCGACCGTTTGCTGGTCTGGCGCATTGGAGTCCGCCAGCAATTTTCTAAGCGCTTCGCTCATGGTTGTGGCAAAGGTGTCCAGTTGAGAACGGTGCAGGAGCGGGCTGTAGACACGGAACTGCGATTCTTCCGGATGAATAGACGCGGACGAAGGGCTCTGTTCGACGTCTTCGTCTACGTCGTCCATTTCGATATCCACCTCGACGTCCGAGACGCGTTTCACGAACACGGCCCGCGTGTGGTCGGCGTCTTTGTAAACCAGGCAGGCTGCCGACGCGGCGTCGAAATCTTGTGGCTCCCATGACCGCGTGCGGCTGTATTTCAAGTGTTTGGAAGCGAGCTCCGGCAACATGCTGTACGGCGACGGCGGATCGAGGGTCGCCGAATGGACCCGTCGTTCATTGAGATGAGCGCAGAGCTCGGGCAGCGTGAACGAATCCATTGCTTTCGACGAACGGCCGAGCAGGAGGGCTCGGTCGTTGCGGTAGTGCATGATCAACATGTTCAAGACCGCAATCCGGAACTGCTCGTGCTCGCACTGATGGAAAGTCTTGAATTCGTCAGGCGCGAATACGTTTGCGAGCAGCGCGCCATCGATTTGCAAGTGCCGCCCTTTCGTCCAGGGAAAAATGAGCCGAGGCTTGCCGAAACGCCCTTTCTCTTCGTCATATTGCAGGGACACCAGGTCGGTCGACACGGCCGGGCGCGCTTGAATGCGGTCGACCGCGTCGCGGAAGAACCAGCGCAGCAGAAAGCTCGGTAGCCCCGAGGGGATGCTGCCGCCTCCGTCCGTCATGTATCCCACGGTCGCTCCACGCCGCGCACCGAAGAGGGCGCCTATCAGAACCGACAGCATCTTCAGGGCTTGTGAGCCTGACGCGTTGTTCCGGATCTTCAGGATGTCGCCGGCCTGATTCAGCAGGTCGCTGACGCCGGAGATCGACAGTCGCGACGCGCCTTGTGGCAAGACGTGATTCTTGAACTGCGCGAAGGAAGCAAGGCGCGGCGTGGAGCCACGATGGATCGCGAATCTCGCGTTGCTGCCGTTGTACGTTGCGCGTGCCCCGCGGAAGAAGTTGGCTATCAGAACCGCAACGTCGGGGTTGATTTCGTCGACTGCTTCGTTGCTGAGGGACAGCAGAATAGCCCCCCATACGGCGGGCGAGACCGAAACGAAGAGTGGCGCGCTCAACAGTGCCATTGACGACGCGACATACAAGACGTCCCGCAAGGCATTGATTTCTTCGCGGTCGTCGTCGGACAGCGGCGTGTTGTCGAGGTACGTGATGGAAGTGCCAGCCGAATACTCGCTGACGGTGGTCGTCTGTACGATCTGCCGAATCGTCCTGGCGACATGAGCCGTGAGAAGGTTCCCGATCAACCATGCGGCAGTGCCGCCCGATTCGTGCACACCGAGCAGGAATCCCAGCCGGGTCTGTTCGGCTTCGGTTCCGTTGTCAGATGCATTGCGCGCGAACAATGCGTCGATCTCCAATTCAAGATCGTCGTTCAGTGCCTGACAGGCTGCGGCAATGATTGGCGTGCACAAGGAGGCCGCCATCGCACTCCAGAAAAGGAACTTGGTGATCCTGCGGTGATTGTTCGGCGTCGTCGTCTTCTGATGGCGGTAGATCAGGTAGCCTGCGCTTGAAACAAGCATGAGCACTTCGACGACGAAAAGGGCAGCCACAGGTCCGAGGATGTTTGCGTCGCCAACCTGCGACAAGGCGTACAAGCTCAAAGACGCGCCAATCGCACGTCCGACGCCTTGGGCGACCGCGCCTCTGAAGCAGGCGACCACAAAGCGAATTGGCATAGTGAGCGACTGGGCGTGCTTCTCCCCCTTCTTCAGTCGCTGCTGCAAAAGTACTTTCAGCGCTGGCATGAGGTCATGCCGATCCTCGACGAACGCCCCGCCGACGAGTTCGTCGTATGCATTCAGGATTCGCAGCTGCATCGCCGCGGTCATCTCCTTGTGCAGCTTCGCATGGCCGTAGGCGCCCGCCGCGCTGATGACAGCGGCATGTTCCACGCAATACTGCAAATAGCCTTCGTAGAGTGATCTGAGCATCACTGCATATCCACGACCTGGATTGCTCGTCCTGTTCCTCGACCGCTTGCCAACGACGAATTCCAGCGCCAGCCTTTGTTTTTCTTTGGCTTCGACCGCTTTTGCCTCACTGCCGACTTGTGCTTCGACATCCAGGTCGCCGTTGTCGATCTGCGCCTTCAGCCTCTCGATGTACGTGAGCAAGAAATCTGCATTCCAGCGGAAGTGGTGTCTGATCTTTCGTGCCGGTGTCTGCCAGGGCTCATAGCGCCATACGTACAGACTTTCTACATAAGCGTAGAAGATCGCGGGACCGACGAACAGCGGGTGCTGCGCGCGGCTGCGCGTTCTGTGGAGTTGCTCACTGTCGCGGTTCAGCTTGGTCTGTTCGAGGATGTCGCTGACGGCCGCGGCATCCGGTTGGACTTGCAGAAAGGTGAGGAGACAATAAAGGTTCTCTCGAATGTGCCTGGACTCACGGTGCGTCCTGTCGGGATCAGCGCTCAGGGCGTCGAAGTCGTCTCTGTGTCGAGTGATCTTGCGAAGTAGGACGCTCGGCTTGCAGTCGAGAGCGGTGCAAAGGAAGAGGGCTGCAGTTGCGACCATCCTGATCGTTGGATCGCGATCGTGGCCGTTCTTGAAGGCTGCAGGTAGCAGCTTTCGCAAGCCGGGTGCAAATTGGGCGACCTCCTCACTGCGGGTGTACTCAATTCCTTCGATCGCATCGACGACCGATCGCCCATGCTTGGATGCCCAAGCGTTTTGGGCCAGCTTGGCGGTGAATTCGGCATGTCCCTGGCGCAGCGACTGGTAGGCAGCGATTCGGTCCTCGAGTTTGGGACACAAGCGCGCCAACTCGGTTTGTACGCTGCGGCACCAATTGCCAATTTCGTCGTGACCGATTCGGTTCGGCAGCGTTTTCAAAGACTTCAGGCGGCCTGTCGACTTCGAAAAAGCCTTGCTCTTCTCCCTGAATACCTTCCGGCTGTCGTCAGGCTTTTTCTTGGGCATCAGCGGCCCCCCTTGATCGCAGGGAACTTCTTGAAATCCGGCGGAGGCGATTTTTTGCCCGACAGCGCATTCAGTCGCCATTGCCCGGCAACTTGCACCAGCATGGACAGCGAGGCCAAAAGCGATGCCCCATCCACCTCGGACACGGCCATGCGCAGGATGGCCGTCATCACCTTGTCGTAAGGATCCATGCCGAACACCGCGCCCTTGCCGAGCGCCGTCGCGGTGTTGAGTTCCAGGACTCGTTGCATCGCCTCTTCACGCTTCGCCGGCAGGGGGCCGAGTTTGCAGATCACCGAAAATTGTTCCTGGTCAGCGGCCGGCGCATGGACGATCAGGAATGAGATGCCATCGATTTCCAGTTGAAGACCCGCGGGTTGCTCTCCTGAGTCTTCGAGGTCGCAAGGGTCCTGACCCAGGGTGTCCAACAGGTCGTCGATGACGTCGATGAAAGTCTGGTCGGTGCGTATGTACATGCTTGATCCAGTAGATGGCAAAGGCCGCACCGTAGATGGGGTGCGCGGCATTGAACAGGCGCTAGTACTTCGTCACTAGGGCGAACGCAGCGTGGGCTGTGGCGAGACGGAGCGGTGCACAATTGCAACCCCCACGGGACTGGAAAAATGAGCACTCGCGAACGTGTCAGGCGGACCAAGGCAACGGCCGTCATTTCTGCAGCCATGCTGATTGCCGCCAGCTGCGTTTCAGCCCAATCGGCTTCCGCCGCTTCTTCGGCGGAGAGCGCGGAACTGGTGGCACACCCTTGGGTCGTGGCCCCGCCGAGCTGGTCGCCGGAGGCTTACTTCACCAACCTGAAGGACGGAGCTTTGGTTGAAGCGCCTTTCGTCGCCCGGTTCGGCCTCTCACTGCGCGGCATCGTGCCGGCGGGCCAGACGGCGGGGCGCAATGGCCATCATCACTTGCTGATCAACCAACCCTTGCCGCTGGATTTCAGAAAGCCCTTGCCCTTCACCGACCAGTACATCCATTTCGGCAAGGGCCAGATGGAGGCATTGGTCGATCTGCCTCCGGGGCGATACACGTTGCGGTTGGTGCTCGCGGACCAGGGGCACATTCCCTACTTCGTCTACAGCAAGCCGCTTGAAATCACGGTGGTCAGGCAGAACAAGGGCGTCGCTGCAGAAAAGCTGCTGGGCGTGCCGCGCGTGGAAATCTTGAACGTCGAAAACGGTGCGGCGATGCGGCCGCCGTTTCGCATACAGATGCACGCGAGCGGATTCAACGTGTCCCACGCTGCGCCCAGCGTGTCCGGCACGGGCCACTTTCGGCTGACGCTCGAACGCTCCGGTCAGAAGCCGGAGGTTCTCGAGCTCGACGGCGGGCAGACGGAGGTCTGGGTCAACCCGCCCCGAGGTGACTACGTCGCGCGGCTCGAACTGATCGGCAACGCGCCGCCGCAGAAGGCGATGGCCACCGGACTGCCGGTCGTGTTCAGCGTCAGATAGACGGACGCCAGCCGGAGGCGTCGCACACGTCGAAGGACGCGGCGGCGCATCGATGCCGCGTGGGCGGGTTCAATCGCCGCGCGCCTGAAGAATGAGGTGCGCGACTTCCGCAAAACCGGCACCGCGTTCGCCCTGCGTCACATAACGAGGAAGCGAAGCGAGGTGCGGCGCGAAGCGAGCGATGTTCGCCACGCCGATGCTGTCGCGCACGGCGGCGAACATGCGCTCGTCATTGGTCGAATCGCCTACGTACGCCCAGCGCGCGAACGAATCGTCGAAAGGCTCTTGCCAGAGCAGTCTGGCGACCCAGCTCGCGCCTTGGAGCTTGTCATGCTCGCCGTACCAGCCGTTGACGTGGATGCTGCTCACGGTTGCATGCATGCCTTCGGCGCGCATCAGTCGAACCACGGCGTCGATGCTCGACTCGTCGAGGCTAGCGAACTCGCTGTGGTCGATGGCGATGTCGGTCTCTCGCCCGGGCGAGTCGGTCGACCGGGCTGTGCCCGGTATCTCTTGTTCGATGCGCCGGAGCACCTGCTGCATGCGCGCGAAGTTCGCCGCACGCATTGGTGCATCCTGCTGGTAGCTCTTGGAGAGCGAGCCTTGCGGTGTCTTCACCAGGGCGACCGCGCCGTTTTCCGCCACGATCGCATCGACAGGCCAGGCGCTCGCGAAAGGCTCGCTCCACCCCACCGGCCGTCCGGTGATGGCCACGACGCGCAAACCCGCATGCTTGAGTTGGTGAAGGGCGTCCAACGCGTCGCCGGTGATGGCGCCTTCGGTCGTGAGCGTGTCGTCGATGTCGGTGAAGACGCCGACCAGCTTGCGCCGGTCCGCCAGTGGCCATTCGCTGAGCGGCAGCATCGTCAACCGGCGTTCTGCAATGCCAGGCCGGCATGCTCGCGCAAGGGATGGAAATGGATCTTCGGAAAGCGCTCCTGCGCCAGGCGCACGTCGTAGGGCGAAGTGCAAAGGTAGGCCAGCGCATTGGCCGCATCGAAGGCCATGCGCGCCGGGTAGGCATTGGTGAACTCGCGCAATTCGGCCGGCGTGTCGGCGGTGATCCATCGCGCACCGGTGTACTGACAGCCTTCGAGCCGCACGTCGGCGTCGTATTCGGTCTTGAGCCGGTGCTGCACCACCTCGAACTGAAGCTGGCCGACCGCGCCGAGCAGCATGGGGCCGCCGATCTCGGGGCGAAACACCTGGATGGCGCCTTCTTCGCCGAGCTGTGCCAGGCCCTGCTGCAGCTGCTTGGTGCGCAGCGGATTCTTGAGGATGACGGTCATGAACAGTTCGGGCGCGAAAAAGGGCAGACCGGTGAACTGCAATGACGCGCCGTCGGTGATGGTGTCGCCCAGTTGCACGCCGCCGTGCGTGGTGAAGCCGACGATGTCGCCCGCGTAGGCTTCTTCGACGGCTTCGCGGCGCTGGCTCATGAAAGTGACGACGCTGGTGGGTCGCAGCTCCTTGGCGGTGC
>JAHJOG010000151.1 GCA_018820395.1 Gammaproteobacteria bacterium
CAGCGTGCCGTGCGCGTGCATGAGCATCTGCTGGGTCGCGGCGATCTCAGTCCTGCCGACCGAGACCGTGCACAGCACGCGCTGGCACAGGATTTCTTGCGCGCCGGTCTGCTCGATCGAGGCGAGGCGGCGCTGCAAAAGCTCGAAGGGACGCGCTACGAAAACGAAGCAAGGCTGTCCTTGCTCGCAATCTACGAGCGCTCGCGCGAATGGGCGCAGGCATCGGAGATCGCGCAGAAGCTCGACGATGCCGAGCAAGCCAGCTACAGCGTGCGCCGCGCGCATCACCTCTGCGAGCAAGCGTCCGAGCGCGTCGCGGCCGGCGATCTGGCTGGTGCGGCGCCGTTGCTGCAGCAGGCCGCAGCCCTGGCCCCGCAGGCACCACGCCCAGCCATCGACACGGCCAGCCTGTTGCTGCGAAACGGCGACGCGAACGCGGCTTTCGATACCTTGTCGGCCTTGTCGAGCAGCGCACCGCTCGCACTGCCCCTCTATGCGGCGACCCTTCAGCAGGCCGCGCTGGCATCGCAACGCGTCGACGAAGCACTCGAACTGCTTCGGCGGCGCTACGCCGTATCGCCGTCCATCGACGTGCTCGAAGCCATCATGGCGCTCGAAGGCACGCGCGATACATCGGGACGGGATCCGAGAGACGGCTACATCGAGCACCTGGCCCACCAGCCGTCGCTGGTGGCGGCATCGCGATGGCTGGCCGGCGAACGTTTCGCCAACCAAGAGGTTCGAGAGCCCCTGCAACGAGCGCTCGACCATGCGGCTCGTCCGCTGATGCGCTACCGATGCGCCGCGTGCGGATTCGAAGCCAACCAGTATTTCTGGCACTGCCCCGGCTGCCAGGCCTGGGACAGTTATCCCCCCCGGCGGGTCGAAGAACTGTAGTCCGATCGACTGCTCAAGACGGTGCTTGCGCGGGCAGTATGATGCCGCCGGGCGCATCGGGCGCCCAGCGAAAGAGCACTAGCACTTTCGTTCAACACTGAGGGAGTTAGCAACTATGAAAAAAATACTGGCGATCTGCGCCATGCTGTTCGCGGCCGCGTCCTGGGCCGCTGTCGATGTCAACAAGGCTTCGGAAGCCGAGTTGGATGCACTCAAGGGCGTTGGCCCCGCACTCAGCAAGCGCATCCTGGACGCTCGCAAGAGTGGCGCCTTCAAGGACTGGCCCGACCTCATGAGCCGAGTCAAGGGCGTGAAGGACAAGTCGGCCGCCAAGCTCTCCGCGGAAGGCCTCACGGTCGGCGGCCAGAGCTTCAATGGCGCTGCCGCCACCGACAAGACCCAAAAGGCCGAGCCGAAGAAAACGGCTGCCAGCATGTCGAAGCCTGCGACCGTCAAACAATAAGTCCAGCCCCCGGGCATCCGATCCGAAAGCCGCCGCCAGGCGGCTTTTTTGTGGCCGTTGCATCGAGCTTGAGACGCGCGATGGCAGGGAAATGCCCAAGCGGTGGCGCGGAATTTGCACGTATGCTTTCTGGCACCGTTTACATCTCGCACACCCTGGAGAGTCCATGAATCACAAGATCGGTATTGCGCTTGCAGCGCTGACCCTCAGCGCCGCAGCGTTCGCGCAGACCAAGTGGGACCTCCCCACGGCCTACCCCGCTTCCAACTTCCACACAGAGAACATCACCCAGTTCGCCAACGACGTCGACAAGGCGACCGGCGGCAAGCTCAAAATCACCGTGCACGCCAACGCGGCCTTGTTCAAGGCGCCTGAGATCAAGCGCGCCGTGCAGGGCGGGCAGGCGCAGATGGGCGAGATTCTGCTGGTCAACTACCAGAACGAGTGGCAGATGTTCGGCCTCGACGGCCTCCCCTTCCTGGCCGACAGCTACGACGCCGCCTGGAAGCTCTATCAGGCGCAGAAGCCCGCCCTCGAAAAGAAGCTCGCCGAGCAAGGGATCATGCTGCTCTACACGGTCGCATGGCCGCCGCAGGGCATCTACGTCAAGAAGGAAATCGCGTCCGCCGATGACCTCAAGGGCGTGAAGTGGCGCGCCTACAGCCCTGCCACCGCCCGCATCGCCGAACTCGTCGGCGCACAACCGGTCACCGTGCAGCAGGCCGAGCTCTCGCAGGCCATGGCGACCGGCGTGGTCGAGGCCTACATGTCCTCCGGCTCGACCGGCTACGACACCAAGACCTACGAATACATCAAGAACTTCTACGACACCCAGGCCTGGCTGCCGAAGAACGGCGTGCTCGTCAACAAGAAGGCCTTCGACGCCCTGGACAAGGCGTCGCAGGACGCGCTGAAGAAGGCCGGCGCCGATGCCGAAAAGCGCGGCTGGGAGCTGTCCAAGAAGAAGAACCTCGAATACCTCGACCTCCTGAAAAAGAACGGCATGACAGTGCATGCCCCTTCTGCGCAACTGAAGACCGACATGAAGAAGGTCGGCGACACGATGCTCAAGGAATACCTGGACAAGGCCGGTGCCGAAGGCCAGGCCGTGGTCGACGCCTACCGCAAGATGTAGGCCGAGCGGCCCGACGCCCCGATGCGAAGAACGCTCGACCTGCTCTACGACGGCGCTGCTGCGCTGGCGGCCGTCTTCATGGTGGGGCTGCTGGTGATGGTGCTCCTGTCGATCGTCGGCCGGCAGTTGCACTTCAACCTCCCTGGCATCGATGCCTATGCCGGCTACCTCATGGCCGGCTGCGGTTTCCTCGCCCTGGCCCACACGCTCAAACGCGGCGAGCACATCCGCGTCACGCTGATCGTCGGCCGGCTCAAGGCGGGTCCGCGCCGCTGGCTAGAGCGATGGGCGGTGGGCGCCGGCGCGCTGCTGGCGGCGCTGTTCGCCTACTACAGCGTGCGGCTCGTCTGGCAATCGCATCTCTTCAACGACATCTCGACCGGCAACGATGCGACGCCGCTGTGGTTGCCACAGCTCGGCATGGCGGTCGGTGCGGTCGTCTTTGCGATCGCGGCCATCGACGAGTTCGTGGTCGAATGGAAAGGCCGGCCGATGCCGGAGCCCGGCGCGGAGATGCTGCGCCATGAGTGACGTCGGCGTCGCGCTGGCGCTGATCGTCACGTTGTTCCTCATACTCGGCAGTGGCGTGTGGATCGGTCTCACGCTCTCAGGCGTGGCCTGGATCGGCATGCAGCTGTTTTCCTCGCGCCCGGCTGGCGACGCGATGGCCGTCACGATCTGGGGTTCCGCCTCGGGTTGGACGCTCACCGCGTTGCCACTCTTCCTCTGGATGGGCGAGATCCTGTTTCGCACCCGCTTGTCGCAGGACATGTTCAAGGGCCTGTCGCCATGGATGCAGAGCCTGCCGGGCCGACTTCTCCACGCCAACGTCGCGGGCTGCGCGGTGTTCGCCGCCGTCTCGGGGTCGAGCGCGGCCACCTGCGCGACCATCGGCAAGATGAGCCTGCCCGAGCTCAAGCGCCGCGGCTATCCGGACGACATGGTGATCGGCACGCTGGCCGGTGCGGGCACGCTGGGCCTGTTGATTCCGCCGTCGATCATCACGACCGTGTATGGCGTGAGCGCCGACGTTTCCATCGCCAAGCTGTTCATCGCCGGCGTGATCCCCGGCATCCTGCTGGCCATTCTTTTCTCCGGCTACATCATGGTCTGGGCGCTGCTCAACCCGAAGCGCGTGCCGCCGGCGGATCCGTCGCTGTCGTTTATCGGAAAGCTCAAGGCGTCGCTGAGCCTGATCCCGGTCGCGCTGCTGATCCTGGCAGTGCTCGGCTCCATCTATTCCGGCATCGCCACGGCCACCGAAGCCGCTGCGCTCGGTGTGGTCGGCGCGCTGGTCATCTCAGGCGCACAGGGCTCGCTCAGCTGGGACAGCTTCAAGCAGGCACTGCTCGGCGCGACGCGGCTCTACTGCATGATGGCGTTGATCCTGGCGGGCGCCGCGTTCCTGACCTTGTCGATGGGCTACATCGGACTGCCTCGCCACCTTGCGGAGTGGATCGGATCGCTGGGCCTCTCCCGCCCGCAACTCGTCGTGATGCTCGGCATCTTCTTCGTGGTGCTCGGCTGCTTTCTCGACGGCATCTCGATGGTCGTGCTCACCATGGGCGTCATCATGCCGACCGTGATCGCTGCCGGCATCGACCCACTCTGGTTCGGCATCTTCATCGTGCTGGTGGTCGAGATGGCGCAGATCACGCCGCCCGTGGGCTTCAATCTCTTCGTGCTGCAAGGCATGACCGGCAAGGACCTGCTCTACATCGCGCGCGTGACATTCCCGATGTTCCTGCTGATGGTGGCCGCCGTGGCGATCGTCTATCTGGTGCCCGAACTCGTGACCTGGCTGCCGCGGCAAATGGCCCCTTGAGCTTGACCTGATACTGCGCGTCATGCGAGAGGCGGTCGATAGAATCGATCGCAATGCCACTGGTTCTCCTCGTCGTCCTCCCCTTCATTGCCAGCGCGATCGCAGCCTTCCTGCCTTCCGATGCACGCAACAGGGAGTCGACTCTGGCGGGGTTGGTCGCACTGGGCTGCGCCGTGCAGGCCGCGTGGTACTTTCCGTCGCTCGCCGACGGCAACGTGATCCGCTACGAGATCTCGTGGCTCCCCGCGCTGGGCCTCGACCTGATGTTCCGCATGGACGGCTTCGCCTGGCTCTTCTGCATGATGGTGCTCGGCATCGGCACGCTGGTGGTGCTGTACGCGCGCTACTACATGTCGCCGTCGGACCCGGTGCCACGCTTCTTCTCGTTCCTGCTGGCATTCATGGGCGCGATGATGGGCGTGGTGCTCTCCGGCAACCTGATCCAGATGGTGTTCTTCTGGGAGCTCACGAGCCTGTTCTCGTTCCTGCTCATCGGCTACTGGCACCACCGGCGCGATGCGCGGCGCGGCGCGCGAATGGCGTTGGTGATCACGGGAGCGGGTGGCCTCTGCCTGCTGGTCGGCGTGCTGCTGCTCGGACGCATCGTCGGCAGCTACGACCTGGACGTGGTGCTCGCATCCATGAAGCAGGTGCAGGCAGACCCGCTCTATCTGCCGGTGCTCGTGTTGATCCTTCTGGGCGCTTTCACCAAGAGCGCGCAGTTTCCCTTCCACTTCTGGCTGCCGCGCGCGATGGCAGCGCCGACGCCGGTTTCTGCCTATCTGCACTCGGCCACGATGGTGAAGCTGGGCGTGTTCCTGATGGCGCGCCTGTGGCCGGTGCTGTCCGGCACCGAGGCCTGGTTCTGGCTGGTCAGCGGCGCCGGCGCGGTGACGATGCTGCTGGGTGGCTTCGTCGCGATGTTCCAGCGCGACCTCAAGGCATTGCTCGCGTACTCGACCATTTCGCACCTGGGACTCATCACGCTGCTGCTGGGCCTCAACAGCCCGCTGGCCGCGGTCGCGGCCGTCTTCCACGTGATGAACCATGCGACCTTCAAGGCGTCGCTCTTCATGGCAGCGGGCATCGTCGACCATGAGGCCGGTACGCGCGACATCCGAAAGCTGAGCGGACTGCTGCGGCTGATGCCGATCACGGGCACGTTGGCGATCATCGCCAGCGCATCGATGGCCGGCGTGCCGCTGCTCAACGGCTTCCTGTCGAAGGAGATGTTCTTCGCCGAAACGGTGTTCATTCAGGGGTCACGCTGGATCAACCTCGGGCTGCCCGTCGTCGCCACATTGGCGGGCGTGTTCAGCGTCGCTTACTCGGCGCGCTTCGTGTTCGACGTGTTCTTCGGCCCGCCCTGCGGGCCCGACGTGCCGAAGCAGCCGCACGAACCGCCGCACTGGATGCGCGTGCCAGTGGAACTGCTGGTGCTCGCCTGCCTGATCGTGGGTGTTGCGCCGAACTGGTCCGTGGGCAGTTTTCTCGAGGTTGCCGCGACGCCGGTCGTCAACGGCGTGCTGCCCGAATACAGCCTGGCCGTCTGGCACGGATTCAACCTGCCCTTGCTGATGAGCTTCGTCGCCCTGGCCGGCGGCGCGGGGCTCTACCTGATACAGCGGCGCGGTCGCGCACGCGGCGACCTGGCCCACACGCCATGGCTGCATCGCTTCGATGGCCAGCGAACTTTCGAGCATTTGCTCGCGCGGCTCAGCGAAGCCGGCCGCCAGAGCCGGCGCCTGCTCGGCACGCGGCGCATGCAGTCGCAACTGCTGCTCCTGGTTGCCGTGGCCGTGGCCGGCGCCGCCGCCTCGCTCTGGTTCTACCCGGTGCAGCGCGGGACGCGTGACCTGCTCGCCTTCTCTCCGATGTTCGCGATGACCTGGATCATCGGCTGCACCTGCGCGCTTGCCGCGGCCTGGCAAGCCAAGTTCCACAGGCTCGCATCCCTGATGCTTTCGGCGGGCGCCGGGCTGGTCTGCTGCATCACCTACATCTGGTTCTCGGCACCCGATCTTGCGTTGACTCAACTCGTGGTCGAAACCGTGACCACCGTGCTGATGTTGCTGGGGCTTCGCTGGCTGCCGATGCGCCGCGCGACGCCGCAGTCGGTGCGGGCGCGCATCCGACCGTGGGGCCGCCGCGGACGCGACCTGCTCATTGCCACCGCGGCGGGTGCCGGCATGACCACCCTGGCGTGGCTCGTCATGACGCGCAACTTCCCGCAGAGCATTTCCGGCTTCTTCCTGGACCATGCGCTGACCGACGGCGGCGGCACCAACGTGGTCAACGTCATGCTGGTCGACTTCCGCGGCTTCGACACCTTCGGCGAAATCACGGTGCTGGGCATCGTGGCGCTGACGGTCTACGCGCTGCTGCGCCGCTTTCGGCCCGCACCGGAATCGATGGCGCTGCCGCCCCAGCAGCGCGCGCAGGCGGACGACGGCAGCACCGATCTGCTCAACCCGCGGCTCGCCAAAGACACCGCAGTGGGTTACCTGATGATTCCGGCCGTGCTGGTCCGTCTGCTGCTGCCGCTGTCGGTGCTGGTGGCGGTCTACTTCTTCATGCGCGGCCACAACCAGCCGGGCGGCGGCTTCGTGGCCGGGCTGGTGATGTCGGTTGCGCTGCTGCTGCAGTTCATCGTGTCGGGCGCCGAGTGGGTCGAAGAGCACCTGCGCATCTATCCGCGCCGCTGGATCGCGATCGGGCTCTTGCTCACGCTCGTCACCGGCGGTGGTGCGATCGCCTTCGGCTACCCGTTCCTGACCACGCACACCGCCCACCTGCTGTTGCCGGTGCTCGGCGAAGTGCATGTGCCGAGCGCCCTGTTCTTCGACATCGGCGTGTTCTCGCTCGTGCTCGGCGCCACCATGCTGATCCTCACCGCGCTGGCGCACCAATCCATCCGCAGCCATCGCTGGGCCGAAGAACAGGCCGAAGACCGCGCCGGCACGGGCACCGGTCCTGTCGAGGCAGGCGAAGCGGGAGCGGCCGCCTGATGGAAGCCGTACTCGCCATCGCCATCGGCATCCTGACCGGCTCGGGCGTGTACCTGCTTCTTCGGCCGCGCACGTTCCAGGTGATCATGGGCCTCACGCTGATTTCGTACGCCGTGAATCTCTTCATCTTCAGCACCGGGCGACTCAAGGTCGACAGCGAACCGGTGCTGGTCGAAGGTTTCAAGTTCACGCTCGCCAACACCGCCGACCCGATGCCGCAGGCGCTGGTTCTGACGGCGATCGTCATCGGATTCGCCATGACCGCACTGTTCCTGGTCGTGCTTCTCGCATCGCGCGGCCTGACGGGAACCGACCACGTGGACGGCAAAGAGCCATCGGGGCCGCAGGAATGAACGAGCTCTTCGCCTTGCTCGACCGCCTGCTCGACATCAGCATGCCGCACCTGATCGCGGTGCCGATCCTCTTGCCGATGCTCACCGCCGCCCTCATGCTGCTGCTGGGCGAAAACCGCAGGCGGACCAAGTCGGCGCTCAGCCTCGTGTCGGGCTTGCTCGGATTGCTGGCCGCGCTGGCCTTGCTGCGCTGGGTCAACGCACCCGACACGGGCACCGGGCCCGGATCGATCGGCGTCTATCTGCCCGGCAACTGGCACGCACCGTTCGGCATCGTGCTGGTCGCAGACCGACTGTCGTCCATGATGGTGGCGCTGACCGGCGTCGTGACGCTGGCTGCGTCGGTCTACTCGACTTCTCGGTGGGACCGGGCCGGCGTGCATTTTCATCCGCTGCTGCAGCTGCAGCTCATGGGGCTGAACGGCGCCTTCCTGACCGGCGATCTCTTCAATCTCTTCGTGTTCTTCGAGGTCATGCTCGCGGCGTCCTATGGGCTGCTGCTGCATGGGTCGGGCCGCTTGCGGGTTCAGGCGGGTCTGCACTATCTCGCCATCAACCTCGCCGCGTCGTCCCTCTTCCTGGTCGGTGCCGCGCTGCTCTACGGCGTGACCGGAACGCTCAACATGGCCGACATGGGCCTGCGCATCGCGCAACTCGGGTCTGCCGATCGCGGACTCGTGCACGCGGCCACCGCCATCCTCGCCACGGCCTTCTTCGCAAAGGCCGGCGCCTGGCCGCTCAACTTCTGGCTGGTCCCGGCCTACAGCTCCGCCGTGTCGCCGGTCGGCGCGGTCTTTGCGCTGCTGACCAAGCTCGGCGTCTACACCATCCTTCGGCTGTGGACCGTGCTCTTCGCTTCCGACACAGGCGCCTCCGCGCAGTTCGGACAGGGCGTGCTCGTCGCCATCGGGCTTGCGACGCTGTTCGTTGCGATGCTGGGCATCCTCGGGACGCAGCGGCTGTCGAACCTGGCGGGCTACAGCGCGATGATCTCGGCAGGCACGCTGCTCGCAGCCATCGGCATCGGCGCACCTGGCCTCTGGGCAGGAGCGCTCTATTACCTGCTCAACTCCACGCTCGCCACCAGCGCCTTCTTCCTGCTGATCGACATGGTGGAGCGCTGGCGCAACGAGGGCCGCAGCATCGCGCCCCACGAGGTGCAGGGCGCCGCGCCGTTTCTGTCGGAGGATCTTCGCGCGGTCGACGAAGCCGCCAACCTCGACGACGACGCCCAGGCGCTCTACGGTCGCGCCATTCCTGCGGGCGTCGCGTTTCTCGGCCTGTGCTTCATCGCCTGCACGCTGCTGCTCACGGGGCTGCCGCCCTTGTCCGGCTTCATCGGCAAGTTCGCCATGCTCGACGGCCTGCTGAACCAGCGGCGGCTGGCGCCCGGCACCTGGATCTTCCTGAGCTTGCTGATCACCTCCGGCTTCTTCGCGCTCATCGCGCTGAGCCGGGCGGGCATCCGCCACTTCTGGACCCAGCAACATGCCGTCATGCCGTCGATGCCCGCCCTCGAAGTGCTCCCGGTCGTCGCCTTGCTGGGGGCGTCCCTGGCGCTCACGGTGGGCGCCGAACCGGTCATGCGCCACGCCGCGGCCACTGCCGATGCATTGCGATCGCCGACGGCCTACCGCGCCGCGGTAATGGGCGCGCGGCCGGTTCCGAACCCGGTCGCGCCCCGCGCCAAGGGAGCTGAGCGATGAAACGCCTGATTCCTTCGCCGCCGCTGTCCATCGCGCTGTTCGCGGTGTGGCTGCTGCTCAATCAGTCG
>JAHJOG010000152.1 GCA_018820395.1 Gammaproteobacteria bacterium
GGCCGAGCGGCAGGCCCTGGAAGCCGTCGATCCTGAGAACCGCGACCGGGCCTTCCTCACCTGCTGGACACGCAAGGAAGCCTGCCTGAAGGCGACCGGCCTGGGACTGTCGGTGGACACGCGCAGCTTCGAGGTCGGCATCCGGCCGGACGCATGCGAAGTGCGCATCCCCTACGGCGAAGAGATGGTGTGCGTTGCACTCTCCACCGTGGAAGATGTGCAGGGCGCCTTGTGCGCGCTGGCACGGGTGGTGGGGCACGAACGGGTGCCGGCGGTGTCTGCCCGGATCGAAGAGAGTGAACTGGTCGCATGAGAAGGACGACACCATGACCCCGATGCTTTTCGGCCCTGCCTCGCGGCAACTGTTCGGGCTGTATCACGCCCCCGAGCGAGCCGGCGACACTGCGGTGTTGATCTGCGTTCCGCTCGGGCAGGAAGCCGTTCGGGCGCATCGCCTGTTCCGCGTGCTGTCCGACCGGCTGGCCCGTTCGGGCGCGGCCGTATTGCGTTTCGACTACCACGGCACCGGCGATTCCCCGGGCGAAGACGTCGACGGCGAACTCGAAGGCTGGCGGCGCGACGTGGCCACGGCCCATGAAGAACTGCGTCGCCGCGCCGGCGATCGTCGCATCATCTGGCTCGGCGCCCGCCTTGGCGCATCGCTGGCCGTGATGGCCGCCAAGAGCGGACGCTGCGATCCGTCGCGGCTCGTCCTCTGGGACCCGATCGTCGACGGCGCCCGCTACCTCGAGCAACTGCGTGCCGGTCACGTCGATGCGCTGGAGCGCTCCTTCTGCGTACCCGACCCGGCATGGCGGCAGCGGCTGGCCAGGGACAGTGACGCCTTCACGGACGAGATCTTCGGATTCGGCGTGTCGCCGGTCCTGCGCCAGCAGCTTCGCAGCCTGACGCCAGCCAACCTGCAACTCACGGCCCTGCACGAAACCGTGGTGCTGGCCGATGCGGAAGATCAGGCGGCGCAGGAATGGGCACGGAAGGAAGCCGCCCGCAACATCCCGCTCAAGGCATCGGCGTTTCACCATCCGCTCATCTGGACATCCGACCCGCATCCCAACAATGCAATGGTTCCGACCGAGGCCTTGCAAAGACTCATGGCAGAGACACATGATTGATTACAAAGAAACCCCTGTGCTGTTCGGGCCCGACCGCTCGCTGGTCGGCATCATCACCACCCCCGACGCCGAGCCGATGGCGCCGGTGGCCTGCCTGATGCTCAACATGGGCGCCAACCATCGGATCGGGCCGCGCCGCATCAACGTCAAGCTGGCGCGACGAATGGCCGAGCGCGGCATCAGCAGCATCCGCCTCGACCTGGCCGGTCTCGGCGACAGCGGGACGGCCAGCGGGTCGGAACACTTCATGACGCAGGCGGTGCACGATCTGCAGGCCGCCATGAATCTGGTCGAGACGATGCTCGGCATCCGTCGCTTCATCGTGATCGGCCTGTGCTCCGGCGCCACCAACGGCCTGAGCGTGGCGGTCGCCGACGCACGGGTGATCGGGCTGCTGATGTTCGACGGCTACGCGTTTCCGGGTCGCCGCTCGCGCTTCGAACGCAGCGTGCGCCGTGCGCTGGCGGTGCCGACCAACCCGGCAGTGATCGGCAAGGCCGTGCGCTGGCTGCATCGCAAGATTTCTTCGAGCGCCTCTGCGGCGGCAGCGCCGCAGATCTTCGAGCCGACGTCGCCCGAAGTCACGGCCGCCACCTTCCGTCGCTCCATGACGCAAGTGGCTGAGCGCAACGTGGCGGTTCTTTTTCTCTACACGGGCACGATGCACGTGACAGACCGCAATCGAGACCAGCTTGGGGATTTCGCCAGGGAAGAACCTTTCGCACGCCAGTTCGAATACCGGTTCATTGCCGACATCGACCACAGCCTCACGTCGATGGCCTCTCAGCAGACTTTCATGGAGGTGGTGTGCGACTGGGCCTCACGCGTGGCCCAGGGCGGCATGCAGCAGGCCGTGCTAGCGCCCGCAGGCAAGACAGGAAGATCTTCGTCCTCCCTTGCAGGGCCGCGCAGCCTGTCGCCGCGGGTGCAGGGCGATACGGTTTTCTGAATCCTGAATCGCTGAACGGCCCGCTGGAGGGCCCGCGCGCGAGATCGGTCGGGCCGCTCAGGCCGTCGCGCCGGAGACCGGCTCACCCGATCGACCCGCTTCTTCGTCGGGCAGTTCCTGCAGCGGACCACTGCCGCTGTAGCGGTCGAGCGCCAGGTAGATCGCCGGCGTGATGTAGAGCGTGATCACCTGCGAGAACACCAGCCCGCCCACCACCGCCACGCCCAGTGGCTGACGCAGTTCGGCGCCGCCACCCAGGCCGAGCGCGAGAGGCAGCGCGCCCATCAGCGCGGCCAGCGTGGTCATGAGAATCGGCCGAAAACGCAGCCGGCACGCTTCGCGAATCGCATCGACCGGCGTCATGCCCTGCACGCGCTGCGCCTCGAGTGCGAAGTCGATCATCATGATGGCGTTCTTCTTGACGATGCCGATCAAGAGCAGGATGCCGATGGTGGCGATCAAGGTCAGGTCGAAGCCGAACAGCTTGAGCGACAGCAGCGCACCGACCGCGGCCGAGGGCAGGCCGGCCAGAATGGTCAGCGGATGGATGTAGCTTTCATAGAGCACCCCGAGAAGAACATAGATCACCAGCACCGCGAGCACCAGCAGGATGGCCTGGCTCGACTGCGAACTCTGGAACACAGCCGCGTCGCCGCCATAGGTCGTGATGATCGACGGCGGCATCTTCAGTTCGTTCTTGAACCGGTCGATCTTGGCGGTCGCGTCGCCCAGCGGAACGTCGGGCGCGAGATTGAACGACACGGTGACGGCCTGAAGCTGGCCCTGGTGATTGACCGACGTCGGGCCGACGGTGCGCTCGACCGTCGAAAATGCCGACAGCGGCACCAGCTGGCCGGCCTTGTTGCGCACCGACAGCCGCGCCATGTCTTCTTCGAACTGGCGGTCGTCATCGGCCGCTGAAAGAATGACCTGGTAGGTGTTGCTGGCCCCATAGATGCTGCCGATCTGCCGGTCGCCATAGGCGTTGTAGAGCGCGGTCCGCAGGTCGCCCACCGAGACCCCGAGCACCCCCGCCTTGACCCGGTCGATATCCAGCGTGGCTTGCAGGCCGCGGTTCTGCGAGTCGCTGGTGACGTCGCGGAAGGCCGGGTCGGCGCGCATGCGCTCCATCAGGCGCTCGGACCATTCGCCCATGGTGCCGGCACTGACGCTCTGCAGCGTGTACTGGTAGCGCGCCTTGCTCGCGCGGCCGCCCAGGCGCAGGTTTTGCAAGGGCTGCATGTAGACGGCCACGCCCGGGATGTCGCGAAACCGTTTGCGAAGCGACTCGATCACGAGCTTCATGGCCGGCCGTTCCTTGCGCGACTTGAGCACGGCAAACAAGCGCCCGGCGTTCTGTGTCGCGGTCGGCCCGCCCACGCCGATGAACGAGTTGACGTAGGCCACGCTGGGATCGTCGCGCACCGCCTGTGCGACGCGATCCTGCAGCGCCTTCATGGCGGGGAACGAGATGTCCTCGGCCGCTTCGGTGGTGATCAGGATCTGGCCGATGTCTTCTTCGGGAAAGAAGCCCTTGGGAATCACGATGAAAAGCAGTGCCGTCAAGGCAAAGGTCGATGCCGCCACCACCAGCATCACGCCCCGGTGGCGCAGCGTCCAGTCGAGCGTCCCCATGTAGCGCGAGTGCACGGCCCGATAGCCTCTCTCGAACGCGCGGCCGATCGCGGTGCCGGGCTCGGGGTGGCTTTCTTCGTCGTCGTCTCCGGCATTCTGCTCGTGTGGGGCGCGGGGGGTGTGCTTGAGCAGGCGGCTCGCGAGCATCGGCACCAGCGTCAGCGACACGATGGCCGACACCAGCACCGCCAGGCCCACGACCACCGCGAATTCGTGGAAGAGCAGCCCGATCACGCCCGGCATGAAGAAGATCGGGATGAACACCGCCACCAGCGAAATTGAAATCGACACGATGGTGAACCCGACCTCGCGCGACCCGCGCAGCGCCGCGGCCATCGGGTCCATTCCTTTTTCGACGTAGCGCATGATGTTCTCGAGCACCACGATGGCATCGTCGACCACCAGCCCGACCGCCAGCGTGATGCCCAGGAGCGAGACGTTGTCGAGGCTGTAGCCGAAGGCATAGAGCAGCGCCACGGCCCCGATCAGCGATATGGGAATGGTGAGCGCCGGAATCAGCGTGGCCACCACGCGGTGCAAGAACAGGAAGATCACCAGCACCACCAGCACGACGGTGCCGAGCAACGTGAGTTGCACGTCGTGGAGTGATTCGCGGATCGACAGCGAGCGGTCGTTGACCATATTGATCTCGACCGACTGCGGCAGCTCCTCTTTGAAGCGCGGCATCAGCGCGCGCACTGCGTCGACCACCTGCACGGTGTTGGCGTTGGGCTGCCGCTGCACCGCCAGGGAAATCGAGCTCTGCCCGTTGAAGCTGCTGGCGGTCTTGACCGATTCGAAGCTGTCTTCGACGGTGGCGACTTCATCGAGCCGCACCGGCGCGCCGTTGCGTTGGCCGACGACGATCTTGGCAAATTCGGCCGCGTTCAGGAGTTGCCGGTTGGCCTGGATGGTCAGCGTCTGGCGCGGCCCGTCGAGCACGCCCACCGGCGTGTTGGCGTTGGCCGACCGAACGGCATTGGCAAGTTCGTCCAGCGTGATGTTGCGCGCGTTGAGCAGGTCGGCGTCGGCCTTGATCCGCACGGCGAAGGCCTTGCGCCCGTACACCACCACCTGCGCCACGCCGTCGATGGTCGACAGCGTGGGCGCGACCAGGTTCTCGGCATAGTCGTTGAGCTCGGCCGGATTCATCGACGGCGAGATCATCGCGATGAAGAGCACCGGCGCGTCGGCCGGGTTGACCTTGCGATAGGAAGGCAGCTCGGTCATTTCGGCCGGCAACTGCCGCTGCGCGCGCAACAGGGCCGCCTGCACGTCCACAGCGGCCGCATCGATGTCGCGGGTGCTCACGAATTCGAGGGTGATCGACGACACCCCTTGGGTGTTGGTGGAGCTGATGGTCTGCAGCCCGGGGATGGTCGAGAACTGCTTTTCGAGCGGCAGCGCGACCGACGAAGCCATGGTGTCCGGGCTGGCGCCGGGCAGCCGGGCCGACACGTTGATCACCGGCGTGTTGTAGCTAGGCAGAGCCGCCACCGGAATCTGGAAGTACGCGAAGATCCCGGCCACCACCGCCGCGGCGGACAGCAGCACCGTCATCGCCGGACGGCGGATGCACAGCTCGGAGATGTTCATGCGCGCCTCTTCGGGGCTGCCGGCGGGGCCTCCGCGGGAGGCGCCAGCGCAGCGCCACCGGGGACGGCGGCAGCCGGCTTCGGCTGCTGAGTCTGGCTGGACGGTTCGACCCTCACCTTGCCGCCCGGGCGGACGTTCTGCTTGCCGTCGATCACCACGCTCTCTCCAGGCTCGACCCCGCCCACCACCACGTTCTGGCCGAAGTTGTAGCGAGTCTCGACCTTGCGGCGCGACGCCGTCTGGTTGCCGTCGACCACGTAGACGGTGGGGCCCTCGGCCAACATCATGATGGCTGCCGCCGGCAGCACCGTCGCGCCGGTCATGGTGCGCACGGTCACGCGGGTTTCGACGAACTGCCCCGGCCACAGGCTCTGGTCACCGTTGTCGAACACCGCCTTGGCGCGCACGGTGCCGATCAGCGGATCGACGGCGTTGTCCACGAAGCTCAGCTTGCCGCTCAGCGGCTCCTTGCGGCCGGCAACGACGGCCTCGACCTTCGCCCCCGCGCGTGACGCGCCGAGCAGATCCTGCAGCCGGCCTTCGGGCACCGGAAAGCTGACGGCAATCGGATCGAGCTGCGTGATGGTGACGAGCGTCAGGCTCGGCTGCACCAGCGTGCCGGGATAGATCGCGACAGCGCCGATGCGTCCGGCGATCGGTGCGCGCAACGTGGCGTAGCCCAGCGCCACCTGGGCCGCCTGGACCGCGGCACGGTCCGCCGCGACGGCCGCCCGCTGCGCCTGCAGCTGCGACAGGGTGGCATCGGCGGCGCTCTTCGAAATGAAGTTCTCGGCCACCAGTTCCTGGCTGCGCTTGTACTGGCGCTCCAGGTCTGACAGCGTGGCTTCGTCTTTCTGCTGCTGCGCGCGGGCCTTGGCGAGGTTGGCCTGGTCCGGGCGGTCGTCGAGCGTGAAAAGCAGCTGACCTGCTTTCACGAACTGGCCTTCCTTGACGTGCACCGCGCTCACCGTGTTGGTGACCTGCGCGCGAAGGTCGACGCTGTTGAGCGACACCACGCTGCCATTGACCTGCACCGTGACCGGAACGTCCTGTTGACGGGCGGCTGCGAGCGTGACGAGCGCCGGAGCCCCACCTGCAGCGCCCGACCCCCTGGCCGGCGTGGACGCTTCGGCAGCACTTCGGGTTGCACTGCTCGTGCGCCACCAGGCGCCGGCAACGACCATCGCCACGGCAACGCCAGCAATGGTCAGCACAAGACTCTTCTTCATGCGGCGCACACCTTGAAAATCGAACGGAATGCCGGAGGTTGCGATAGCGCTATCCAGCCGGATCCATTGGATCAGCCGCTCCGATCGGCCGTGACTCTCACCCGTAAAGATAAGTAAAGCACTCGGGAACGATCGCACGTCCGGCTGGACTTCCGGCGCCTCGAGGGCTCGGATGCGGCCGCTAGAATCGGCGCTCCCTCAGCCTCTGGATAAACACCATGAACCGCTGCAAAGCCTCTCGCAATGCGCCGATCTTAGTGGCGCTGTGCACTCTCATGCTGCCTTGCGCGCTGCTTTTTTCCGCCCCCGCACGCGCGCAAGCCGAACCCGAAACCGAAGCCTCTCTGGGCGGCCGCAACTTCCCCATAGGCACGCTGCGCGGCAAGCTGGTGATGCTGGATGCACCCAACATCGAACTCGACGGCAGCCCCGACCGGCTCTCGCCCGGGGCCCGCATCTACAGCGCCGAACGGATGCTCGTGATGCCCGCTGCCATCAACGGCCAGCGCTTTCTGGTCAACTACCGGCGCGATGCCGCCGGGTTGGTGCGGGAAGTCTGGATCCTCACGCCCGAAGAAGCACAGGCCAAGCGCGAGTCGGCCGAAAAGCCGCTGCTCAACTTCTGGCCCTTCGTGGCGAGCACCGGCCCCCGGGACGACGGGAAGACCCCGTTCGACCAGTTACCGAAGTTTGGCGAATAGCCGCAACGCGGGCATTTCCGGCCCGTTCGCTGCGCGGCACCCGCACCTTGCCCGCGGGGGCGTCACCTCTCCTTTTTCTCGCGACCCGCGCGCCTGCAGGCTCACACCCGCCGGCCCGCTTCACCCACCAGGCTCCACCATGACGAAGCGAGTGTTCATCAAGACCTTCGGCTGCCAGATGAACGAGTACGACTCGGACAAGATGGCCGATGTGCTGCGCGCCGCGCAAGGCTACGAGCCGACCGGCAATGTCGACGAAGCCGATCTGATCCTTTTCAACACCTGTTCGGTGCGCGAGAAGGCGCAGGAAAAGGTGTTTTCCGACCTCGGCCGCATCAAGCACCTCAAGGCCAAAGGCGTGCGGATCGGCGTCGGCGGCTGCGTCGCCAGCCAGGAGGGCGCCGACATCATCGCGCGCGCCCCCTATGTCGACGTGGTGTTCGGACCGCAGACGCTGCATCGGCTGCCTGAACTGCTCGACGAGCGCGAGCGGCTGGATCGGCCGCAGGTGGACATCAGCTTCCCCGAGATCGAGAAGTTCGACCACCTCCCGCCGGCGCGTGTCGAGGGCGTCACCGCCTACGTGTCGATCATGGAAGGCTGCTCCAAGTACTGCAGCTATTGCGTGGTGCCCTACACCCGGGGTGAGGAAGTCAACCGCCCGCTCGACGACGTGCTGGTCGAAGTCGCGGGGCTGGTCGACCAGGGCGTGCGGGAGATCACGCTGCTCGGGCAGAACGTCAACGCCTATCGCGGGCGGATGGGCGACACCACCGAGATCGCCGATTTCGCGCTGTTGATCGAATACATCGCCGAAATCCCGGGCGTGGAGCGCATCCGCTACACCACCAGCCATCCGAACGAGTTCACGCCGCGCCTCATCGAAGCCTATGGGCGCGTGCCGCAACTGGTGAGCCATCTGCATCTCCCGGTGCAGCATGGCAGCGATCGCATCCTCATGGCGATGAAGCGCGGCTACACGGCGATGGAATACAAGAGCATCGTGCGCAGGCTGCGCGCGATCCGGCCCGAGCTCGCGCTCAGCAGCGACTTCATCGTGGGCTTTCCCGGCGAGACGGACGCCGACTTCGACAAGATGATGAAGCTCATCGACGACCTCGACTTCGACGCCAGCTTCAGCTTCATCTTCAGCCCGCGCCCCGGCACCCCGGCCGCGGCGCTGCACGACGAGACGCCCCACGAGGTCAAGCTCGCCCGCCTGCATCGTCTGCAGATGGCCATCGACACCCATGTGAAACGCTTCGGCGAAAGCCGGGTCGGGTCGCTCCAGCGCGTGCTGGTCGAAGGGCCGTCGCGCAAGGACCCGGCCGAGCTGATGGGCCGCACCGAATGCAACCGGGTGGTCAATTTCGCAGGCGACGCCGGGCTTGTCGGCCGGATGATCGACGTGCGCATCACCCGGTCGATGGCCTACACCTTGCGGGGTGAAATCGAATGAGCACCGGCGCAGGAGGCGACCGATGGCCAGGCTGAGTTCGGCGCGCGGCTCGTTCCAGCAGCTGCTGCTCTTTGCCTTCCTGCTGATCACCGCGCTGCTGGTGGGCGTTTCGCTGCGCTCGGTGTTCCAGTACGACGCGCTCATGACCCAAAGCCGCGAAGCCGCGGCCCGCGCCCTGGGACTGTCTGGCGCGGCCCAGTCGCTGGCCGAGCGAAGTGCCGCCATGGAACGGGCCGGGCGCCAGTCGCTGGTCCTCAACGACGCAGTGCTGCGCCGACGTTTCGACGACGCGGCACGCGACGCCAACCAGATCCTCGACCGGCTGGGCTCCAACGGGCTGCCGCCGTTCGGGCCGACGATGTGGCGCGGACAGCTCAACGTGATCGAAGGGCTGATGAACGGCACGCCAGACACGGCACTCGCGCGCGAAAGCTCGATGGCGATGCAGTTCCGCGACCTGGACACGCTCAACACCAACATCGCGCAGCAAGCCCAGTTCCTGATCGAGACGCAGAACAACGCGCTCGACAAACGCATCGCGGATGCGCGCGAACGCCTGATGCGCCAGGTGCTCGCCGCCAGCGCGCTGGCCGTCACGCTGGCGCTTGCGTTCGGAATCTGGCTGGCGCGACCCTTTCACCGGCTGGAGCGCGCGATCATCGGGCTGGGCCAGAACCGGCTCGACGAACCGATCGACGTCCGTGGCCCGGCCGACGTGCGCCGGGTGTCGCAGCAACTCGAGTGGCTCCGGCTGCGCCTGACCGAACTGGATGCCGACAAGGCGCGCTTTCTGCGTCACGTGTCGCACGAACTCAAGACCCCGCTGGCCGCGCTGCGCGAAGGCGTTTCGCTGCTCGAGGACGGTGTGACGGGGGCGCTGAACCCGGCTCAACGTGAAGTGGCCCACATCCTCCAGCAGAACACGGTGGCGCTGCAGAACCAGATCGAGGCGCTGCTGCGGTTCAACGCCGCGGCCTTCGAGGCGCGCGATCTGCGCCGCGAGCGCACGGCGCTCCTTCCCCTGATCGAAGAGCAGATCGAGGCCCAGCACCTGCAGTGGCAGGCCAACGGCCTGACCGTTCGCGCCGAGGGCGAGCCGATCTCGGTCGTGGTCGATCCAGGCAAGCTCGGGACCGCGCTGGCCAACCTGCTGTCGAACGCCATCCGTTTTTCCAGTCGCGGCGGCACGATCACCTTCGACGTCTCCAGCACGGCCGACACGGCTCGCATCGACGTCTCGGACGACGGCCCGGGCATTGCCGAGCACGATCGGGACCGCATCTTCGAACCTTTCTTCCGCGGCGAGCGGCAGCCGGAGCATGCCGTCAAGGGCACCGGCATCGGACTTTCCATCGTGCAGGAGTACATTGCAGCTCATGGCGGTCGCATCATGCTGCTGCCCGAAGGGCCAGGCGCACGCTTTCGCATCGAGTTGCCGCGCTCCACCTGATCATTGCCGGCTCAAGCGCTCATTCCGACCATGTCCTTTTCGATCGTTCGCAGATCAGCATTTGTCATGACCTTCGTCGTGCCGCTGCTGCTCAGCGCCTGCACGACACCTCCCAAGCCGACGCCTGCGCCCGTGGTGGCGCCGGCCCCGCCGCCGCCTGCCGTGAGGCCTGTCGAGGCGGAGCCGATCGCCCCTGCGACGCAGCCTGCGTTCCTGTTCACGCGGCTCACGGAGGGGCCTGTGGCCGCCGTCCTCGAATACGCCGACAAGATCCGCGGGTTCAGCAATGCCGACCTCAGCGCCGAACTCGGCCGCCTCGGAGATCCGGGGGATTCGCCGCTCAGCCAGATGCAGACGGCCCTCGTCCTCGCCCAGACGCGGGTTCCCGCCGACCTCGTGCGCGCGCTTGGCCTGCTGCAACGCGTGAACGCCAGTTCTTCTAGCGAAGCGCTTCCGCTGAAGCCCCTGTCGCGCGTGCTCGCCGCACGCTACGTGGAACAGCGCCGCGTTGAAGAAGACCGCGACCGCCAGGCGCAGCAGGTGCGAGAAAGTCAGAAGCGCATCGATCAGCTGTCCGACAGGCTCGAAGCGCTGCGCGCCATCGAGCGCAGCTTCTCCCGGCCGGGCAACCGGGTGCCCGCACCGGCCGCCGCGCCAGCTCCCAGCGCCGTACCGAACGGCACCAGGCCCTCGCCATGACCGCTGCGCGATTGCTCGTCGTCGACGACGACCCAAACATGCTCCGGCTCATCTCGATGCGGCTGACCTCCGCCGGCTACCAGGTCACGGCGGTGACTTCCGCGGAATCGGCGCTGACCCAACTCGAAATCGAGCATCCGCAGCTGGTGTTGAGCGATGTGCGGCTGCCGGGCCGCGACGGACTCGCCCTGTTCGACGAGATCCGCCGCAGGCATCCCACGCTGCCGGTCATCCTGCTCACGGCGCACGGCACCATTCCCGACGCGGTCGAGGCCACGGCGCGCGGTGTCTTCACCTATCTCACCAAACCCTACGACGGCCGCGATCTGCTCGAGAAGATTTCCCAGGCGCTGGCCCTGGGCTCACCATCGACCGGCACCGGGACCGGCGGCGACGAGAGCTGGCGCTCGGACATCATCAGCCGCAGCAACCGCATGGCCGAGCTGCTTGCCGAAGCGCGCATGGTGGCCAAGTCCGACGCCAGCGTGCTGCTGCGCGGCGACAGCGGTGCCGGCAAGGAAATGCTGGCGCGCGCCATCCACCGCGCGAGCCCGCGTGCCGCCAAACCCTTCGTCGCGGTGAATTGCGGCGCGATTCCCGAGGCGCTTCTCGAGTCCGAATTGTTCGGCCACATGAAAGGCGCCTTCACCGATGCGGTCGCCAATCACAAGGGCCTGTTTCAGCAAGCCGATGGCGGGACGCTGCTGCTGGACGAAATCGGCGACATGCCGCCGGCCTTGCAGGTCAAGCTGCTGCGCGTCTCGCAGGAGCGCGCGGTTCGTCCCCTGGGGGGCAGCCAGTCGATCGAGGTCGACGTGCGCATCATCTCGGCCACGCACCGCGACCTGGACGCGGCCATGCAGGCCGGCCAGTTTCGCGAAGACCTGTATTACCGGCTCAACGTGGTCACGCTGAACTTGCCGACACTGTCGCAGCGGCGCGAGGACATTCCGCTGCTGGCCAATCATTTCCTGCAGAGGCTGTCGACCAAGTACGGCAAACGGCTTTCCGGGTTCGCCCCTGAAGCCCTGAAGGCGCTCACCACGGCCTCCTGGCCCGGCAATGTCCGACAACTCTTCAACGTCGTCGAGCAGGTGTGCGCACTGTCGAGTTCGCCGCTGATCCCGCTCGCGCTGGTTCAGCGGGCCTTGCGCGTCGCGACCGTCGAGGTGCAGACCTATGCGGAAGCCAAGCAGCGCTTCGAGCGCGATTACCTGGTCGGCCTGCTCAAACTGACCGATGGCAACGTGGCAGACGCGGCCCGCTTGGCCGATCGCAACCGGACCGAGTTCTACCGGCTGATCCAGAAACACCAGCTCACCCCGGGCCACTTCAAAGCCGATCTTCCGCCCCCGGGCTCGGATGTCGCCGAGGAGCGACGGGGTTAAACCGTTGATTTCATTGGATTTTTTGTTTTGCCAAACACCCCTTGTCGGGTTGCGGCGACAAAAAACCAGGTTTGTGATGGCTGCTCACCCGGAAATCCTGGTTTATTCGCCCGGATTGCAGCCAACCCCTTGATTTAAATGAGTTTTTTCAACCTGGCACAGGGTTTGCCCCTGTACAGGCATGACAGCCCATTCCAGCCCTACTTTCACGTTGCGCCCGCAACGTGACGGCCTGCGTCAAAAGCAGTCTTACGCCCTGCGCCCCCGCGGTGCGGGCCAAATTCCTGCGGCGCCCCTGGGCGCCGATCCCTTCGCCACGGACTGCGTCTCCAAGCGCTTTCCGGCAATTGGCGACACCGCTCCCGTTCAAAAACAACGTTGGTAGTCCACATCATGAAGCCCAGCGATTTTTCCCAGCTCAAGGTCCTGTCGGAATCCGACTTCGCGAATCGCAGCCCGATTCGCGAAGAGCGGCACCCCAACTCGGTGACCGCGCCGCCCGTCAACCGTGGTTCGATGGCCCCTCGGCCATGGCGCGGTTTCTGGAACAGCGTCGGCACGGCGCTCCTGGTCAAGCTCGGTGCCGGTGGCGCCAGCGCCCGTGCTGCTGCCAAGGCACCCGCCACAGCCCTCCAACCCTGGCAGCGTGCTGCAGTTCAGCGCCGCACGGCCTTCATCGGTCTGACCGTGCTCAGCACGCTGATCGCCGCAACGCTCTTCGCCCGCGTGCAGCCCGACTACGACAACCTCTGGCTCGAATACAGCCAGATCGCGCTCTATGCCCTCCTGTCCGGATGGGTCGTGACCGGCTTCGTCACGGCGCTCATGGGTTTCTATGTCTCCGTGCGTGGCGATAAACACGCGTTGTCTGCAAAGCAGGTTGCCCATCATCCGATGAACCCTGATGCGCGCACCGCGATCATCATGCCGATCTGCAACGAGGACGTGGCGACCGTGTTCGCCGGCCTTCGTGCCACCTGCGAGTCGGTGGCGAGCACCGGCCACGCCCGCCAGTTCGACGTTTTCGTGCTGTCCGACAGCTATGCGCCCGGTGTGGCGGATGCCGAGCGCGCTGCCTGGGAAGAACTGCGCGAGGCGCTGGCTTCCGGCCCCAACCAGCCTCAGGTCGAGGTGTATTACCGTCTGCGCACCCGCCGCACGCACCGCAAGGCCGGCAACGTGGCCGACTTCTGCCGCCGCTGGGGCAAGGACTACCGCTACATGGTCGTACTGGACGCCGACAGCGTCATGAGCGGTGATTGCCTGACCTCGATGGTCAAGCTCATGGAAGCCAACCCGACCGCCGGCATCATCCAGACCGCCACCCAGGCGATCGGCCATGTGACGCTGCATGCCCGCGCTCAGCAATTTGCCTCGCGCATGACGGGCCGCCTGTTCACGCTCGGGATGCAATTCTGGCAACTCGGCGAGTCCCATTACTGGGGCCACAACGCGATCATTCGTGTCGAGCCCTTCATGAACCACTGCGCGCTGGCCCCGATCAAGGGCAAGGGCGGCATGTCGGGCGGCATCATGTCGCACGACTTCGTCGAAGCCGCTCTGATGCGCCGTGCCGGTTATCACGTGTGGCTGGTTGCCGATCTGGTCGGCAGCTATGAGCAACAGCCGCCGGATCTGCTCGCTGAACTTCAGCGCGACCGTCGCTGGTGTCAGGGCAACCTGCAGAATGCTCGCCTGATGGCCGAGCCCGGCCTGCACCCCGTGCACCGCGCGATGTTCATCACGGGCACCATGGCTTACGCCTCGGCGCCGATGTGGCTGGCCTTCCTGACGCTGGGCACCGCCCTGTGGCTGACCGGCTCGACGGTGATGGCGCACTGGCTCGCGATGCCGATGGAACTCGCCGGCCTGTGGCTTTGGACCTTGTGCCTGCTGTTCCTGCCCCGCGTGCTCGGTGTCGTGGCGGTGCTCATGCGCCGTGAGCAGCGCCAGTACGGCGGCGTGGGCGGCTTGCTGCGCAGTGCCACGCTCGAAAGCGTGATGGCGATCGTTCAGGCACCGGTTCGCATGATTGCGCATTCGTTGTTCGTGGTGGTCGCCCTGACCGGCCTCAAGCTCGAGTGGAAGTCGCCTCCCCGCGAAGCCGCGGCAGTGCCGTGGCGCATCGCCGGCGCTCAACTCGCCCCGATGACGCTGGTGGTGGCTGCGCTTGCCGTTGGCATCGCGCTGATCGATGCGAGCGCTTTGACCTGGCTGGTGCCGGTTGGCCTGCCGCTGCTGCTGGCGGTGCCGATCACGGTGCTCACGAGCCAGATCGCGCTCGGCACCTCGGCACGCGACCGCGGTTTGCTGATGATTCCGGAAGAATCTCGTGCCCCCGCTGTGCTGTTGAGGGCTTGGACGCACGCGGTGCGTCTGGCGCGTCCGCCGCGTTAAGCAGGCACCCATGCCAAACAAAAAGCCCGCTTCGCGCGGGCTTTTTTCATTGGCTCGAATGCCTCGGGTTCGGAAGCTTCCCGAGGTCAGAAACGCGGCATGCCGCCGCCTCCGCCGAAGCCGGGCGGCATGCCCTTGCCGCCGCCCATGCGCTTCATCATCTTCATGAGGCCGCCGCCTTTCATCTTCTTCATCATCCCCTGCATCTGCTCGAACTCGTTGAGCAAGCGGTTGACTTCCTGAACCTGCACGCCGGCACCGGCCGCGATGCGCCGCTTGCGCGTGGCCTTGAGCAATTCGGGCTTGCGACGCTCCTGCGGCGTCATGCTGTTGATGATGCCTTCCTTGCGCCGGATCTCTCGTTCGGCGCGATCCATATCGACCTCGCCCGCCTTGGCCGACATCTGAGAGGGCAACTTGTCCATGATGCTGGAAAGCCCACCCATCTGCTTCATCTGCTGAAGCTGGCCCAGGAAATCCTCGAGATCGAAGCCCGAGCCACTCTTGACCTTCGCGGCCAGCTTCTGCGCGGCAGCGACGTCGACGCCGGCCGTGACCTGCTCGACCAGCGCAACGATGTCGCCCATGCCGAGAATGCGCCCGGCGTGCCGCTCTGCGTCGAACACTTCGAGGCCGTCGATCTTCTCGCTCACGCCGGCAAACTTGATCGGCACCCCGGTGATCTGCCTCACCGACAGGGCCGCCCCGCCGCGTGAATCGCCATCCATCTTGGTCAGGACAATGCCGGTGAGCGGCAGCGCGTCCTTGAAGGCCTTGGCGGTGTTGATGGCGTCCTGCCCCTGCATCGCGTCCACGACGAAAAGCGTCTCGACGGGCTTCAGCGCGGCATGCAGCTCCTTGATTTCGGTCATCAACACTTCGTCGATCGCGAGGCGGCCCGCGGTGTCGACGAGCAGCACATCGAAGTAATGCCGCTTGGCGTGGTCGAGCGCAGCGCGCGCGATGTCGAGCGGCTTCTGGTCCGGCGTGCTCGGAAACCATTCGGCGCCGGCCTGACGCGTCACGGTCTTGAGTTGCTCGATGGCTGCAGGCCGGTAAACGTCGCCGGAGACCGTCAGCACCTTCTTCTTGCGCTTCTCGATCAGGTGCTTGGCCAGCTTCGCAGTCGTCGTGGTCTTGCCCGCGCCCTGGAGGCCCGCCATGAGAATGACCGCCGGCGGCTGCGCCACCAGATCGATGTCGGCGACGCCTTCGCCCATGGTGGCGGCAAGCTCCCGGTTGACGATGCCGACCAGTGCCTGCCCCGGCTTCAGCGAGCCCAGCACCTCCTGGCCGAGCGCCTTTTCCTTGATGCGCGCAACGAAATCGCGCACGACCGGCAGTGCGACGTCGGCCTCGAGCAAGGCCATGCGCACCTCACGGAGCATGTCCTGAACGTTGCTTTCGGTGATGCGGGCCTGCCCGCTGACCTGCTTGACGAGACGGGTGAATTTGTCGGCGAGGGCGGTGGCCATGGTGCTTCCCGCTCGGCGGGACCGGTATGAAGACTGGAGAGCCCGGCTCGCGCAAGGCGAGACGCTAAACTTCGGCCGATGATTCTAGCGATCCCTTCTCCACCCGGCGTGGCGCTGGGCATCGCCACAGCCGCGGTGTATGGCCTCACTGCCCTGGCTTCTTCCTGGTTCGCGCGGCAACCCGTTCGCTGGATGCTCGGATTCGCGTGGCTCCTGCATGCGTGCACCTTGGGATGGGGTCTGGCCGACGGCAGCCCGCGCTTCGGATTTGCGCCGGCCATCTCGGTCACCTTCTGGCTCGTCCTCACCGTATACGGCATCGAAAGCCGCATGTATCCGCAACTCAACGTGCGGCGTGCACTGGCGCTGCTCTGCGCGGCCGCGGTGCTCCTTGCCCTGGTGTTTCCCGGATCGCCACTGCATGTCTCTGCCTCGCCCTGGCTCCCGTTGCACCTCGCGCTCGGCATCTCCTCCTATGGACTGTTCGGCGCCGCGGTCGTCCACGCCTGGCTCATGACGCGTGCCGAGAAGCAGATCCGCCTCGCCACCGAACCGGCCGGCGGCGTGCCGCTTCTGACCATGGAACGGCTCACCTTCCGGTTCGTCACCGCGGGTTTCGTGTTGCTGTCGGCCACCCTGCTGGCCGGATTGCTGTTCAGCGAAAAGCTCTACGGCATGGCCTTGAGCAGTTGGAAGCTCGACCACAAGACGGTGTTCTCGCTCCTCGCATGGATCACTTTCGCGGTGTTGCTGGTCGGCCGCGCGCGCTTCGGCTGGCGCGGGCGAAAAGCGCGCAGGGTTCTCTATGCCGGATCGGCCCTGCTGCTGCTGGCCTATGTGGGTTCCCGCTTCGTGCTCGAGGTGGTGCTGGGGCGCACGACATGAAGTACCTGCTGGTGTTCGCCGTGGTCTTCGTCGCCATCTGGCTGTGGCGCAAGGGCCGGAGAGACGAAATGCGCGAGCGCGCCGAATCCCGCCGCAACACGCCCAAAGTGGGCGCGCCCAAGGACATGGCCCGCTGCGCCTACTGCGGCGTTCATCTCCCCGCCACCGAGGCCCTAAGCGGACCGGGCGGCGTCTATTGCTCGGCCGCGCACCGACAAGCCGCCGCGCAGTGACCGCATGCTGAACTGCCCATGACGGCGTTCCCCTGGCCCCGCGGCGAGCCGGCCACCGACTGGAGCGCCATCGATCGTTCGATGGGCGAGAGTTCGGCCCTCGCCCGGCTATGGCGCGGCTTCATGGCGGCACGCTGCTGCGTCGCGGCGATCCTGCTGATCATTCAGGGCGTGATGCACGCGTTCGGGCAGACGTTGCAACCGGCGGCGCTCGTCGTGGCCGGCGGCTATCTGGTGGCGACAGTGCTGGCGACACGGGTGCTGCCGATCCGGCCTCCCATCCGCAGCCTGGGACTCATCTGGCTTTCATCCATCGGCGTCGATCTGCTGGCCTTCGCGTCGTTGCAACTGCTCCAGGGAGCGACCATCAATTACTCGCCGCTCTTCGCGCTGCCGGTGCTGATGGGCGCGGTGCTCGGCACCAAGATCATCGGGCTCGGAACCACCGCGGCCGCCACGCTGGTGCTGCTCGCGCACGCTGCCTGGTACGGCTGGCTCCGCGAAGGAGCCGAATCGCCGCGCTACGTGCAGGCCGCGCTCACGGGCACCGGCCTGTTCGTCGTGGCGCTGCTGGCGCACGAACTGGCAAGGCGCCTCACGCGAGAAGAGGCGCTTGCCCACCGCAATCGCGGCACGGCACAGATGCACGCGCTGGTGAACGACATGGTCATCGAGACGCTCGCGGAAGGCGTGCTCGTGATCGACGAAGACGGCCGGGTCCATGCCGTCAATCCGGCGGCGGACGCCATCCTCGGGCAAGGGCTTGCTTCCCTTCCGCTGCCTTTCAAGCTCAACGTGCGAGCGGCATGGATTCCACTCGGGGCGCTTGCCCTGCGGACCTTCGAACGCCGCGCGCCGCAGTCGATCGAGATTCCGGTGGCGCAATCGGAGGGCGCGGCGCGCGAGGTGCGCGTACGAACCCGCCTCACGCCGTCGGGCGACAGCCAGCCGCAGAGCCTGTGCGTGATGTTCCTGCAGGATCTGCGCGAACTCGAGGCCCGAATCCGCACAGAAAAGCTCGCGGCCATGGGCCGGATGTCGGCGGCGGTCGCCCACGAGATCCGCAATCCGCTTGCCGCCATCGCCCAGGCCAGTGCCTTGCTCAGCGAGGATCTCGTCGACCCCGCGCATCGACAGCTCACCACCATGGTCCAGCAGAACGCCCAGCGTCTGGCCCGCATCGTCGACGACGTGCTCGACGTGGCCCGGGTCCGGCAGCAGCGCGCGCTGCCGCTCGATGCCATGGTCACGCTCGGCCCGACGGCGCGCACGATCGCCGAAGAATGGGCCCGACAGACCGCACGCCAGGGGCTCGCGATCGACCTCGATGCCGACGCAGACTCGGCCGACGTGTATTTCGACGTCGAACATCTGCGGCGCATCCTCGTCAACCTGCTGGACAACGCTGCGCGGTACGCCGGGAACAACGAGGGCTCGATCCGAATCACCAACGGCCGGGTCGCGGACGGGAGAGCAAGCCTCGCGGTGTGGAGCGACGGTGCGCCGCTCGAGCCCGCGGTGCAGCGCCATCTATTCGAACCCTTCTTTTCTTCGGAAAGCCGATCCAGCGGATTGGGCCTCTTTCTGTGCCGCGAACTTTGCGAGCGCCACGGTGCGAGCATCGGCTACAGGCGACGGGCCAATTCCCAGTCCGGCATCGAAGGCAACGAATTCTTCATCACCTTTGCGTCACCGGAAAGCCGGCTGACACAATAGCGGCGTGAGCATTCCCAGCCCGACAGCATCCCAAGCCGCGCGAATCCTCGTCGTCGACGACGAGCCGGATCTGCGGACGCTGTACGAGCTCACCCTGCTGCGCGAAGGCTATCGGGTCGAGGCCGCAGGCAGCGTGGCGGAGGCCTGGAGCAAGCTCGAACCCGACCGCTTCGATGCCGTCATCACCGACATGCGGCTTCCGGACGGACTCGGCATGGACCTTCTCCAGCGCCTGCAGTCTCAGCAGCGCACCGAGCGCTGCATCGTGATCACCGCCTACGGCTCGGCCGAAAACGCCGTCGAATCGCTCAAGGCCGGAGCCTTCGACTACCTCACCAAGCCGGTGGACCTGAAGCAGTTCCGCATGGTCGTGGCATCGGCCGTGCAAGCGGCCGCAGCGGCGCCCAGAAGCCCGCGACAACTTTCCGGCACCAGTGAAATTCCCAAGGTCGCGCCGCCACTGGAAGGCAAGGGGGTCGCGGCGCTCGAACGCCTCGTGGGCGAGTCCGAGCCGATGCGCCTCGTCAAGTCGCGCATTGCCAAGGTGGCACGCGGCATGGCGCCGGTATTGATCCGCGGAGAGTCCGGCACCGGCAAGGAACTCGTGGCGCGCGCCGTGCATGCCTGCAGCCAACGCCACGATGCGCCCTTCGTGGCGGTGAACTGCGGCGCCATCCCGGAGAACCTCCTCGAAGCCGAATTCTTCGGCGCGCGCAAGGGCTCCTACACGGGCTCGTCGCAGGATCGCGACGGCTATTTCCAGGCTGCGCGCGGCGGCACGCTCTTTCTCGACGAGATCGGCGACCTGCCGCTCACCATGCAGTCCAAGTTGCTGCGCGCGATCCAGGTGCGCAGCGTGCGTCCGATCGGGTCGACCCAGGAAGACTCGGTCGACGTGCGCATCGTGAGTGCCACGCACAAGGACCTCCATGCCGAGGTGCAGGCCGGGCGCTTCCGCCAAGACCTTTTCTATCGGCTGAACGTCATCGAGATCGCGGTGCCTGCCCTGCGGGAGCGCCGCGAGGATCTGCCGGCGCTGTGCAACGCGCTGCTGGCGCGCATCGCGCACGAGGCCGACATCGCCGCGCCGACGCTTTCACCCGAGGTGATCGAACGGCTGGCCGTCCACCCGATGCATGGCAACGTGCGTGAGCTCGAAAATCTCCTGCACCGCGCCGTGGCGCTCAACGACGGCGACGTGCTCCACATCGATCTGATGGGCCCGTCATCGGGCACGGCACAAGTCATGGAGCCCTCCGCGACGACGCCAACCTCACAGGCGCCGAACGGTGACGGCACGGCGATCAACGCCCCTCGCGCCGATGCGAAGGCGCCTCCCGTGCCGAACGACCTGCAGGGCTACCTCGACCAACAGGAGCGGGAAATCCTCGTGCGCGCGCTGCATGACAGCGGGTTCAACCGCACCGCAGCCGCAGCGCGCCTCGGACTGAGCTTGCGCCAGATCCGATACCGCATCGCGCGATTGGGCATCGCCACGCCCGGCGGCGACGACGCCAACGGCATCGGCAACGATGGCTGAAGAACTCGACGATGGTTGGCAGGGCGGCTGGTATCGCTTCGCCCGACATCTGCGCTCGCCGAATTTCGGCCCGCGACCGGCCGGCGCGCAGGTCGATCTGATCGTCGTGCATTCGATCAGCCTCCCGCCAGGTCGCTATGGCGGCGACGAGGTCCAACAGTTCTTTGCCAATCGCCTCGACTGCAGCGCGCATCCATCGCTGGCGAGTTTGCGCGGCGTCAAGGTTTCAGCACATTTCTATGTGCGTCGTGATGGCGAACTCTGGCAATTCGTGAGCTGCGACGACCGTGCCTGGCATGCCGGCGTTTCGACGTGGCGCGGGCGCAGCAATTGCAATGACGATTCCATCGGCATCGAACTCGAAGGGCTGGAGGGAGAACGCTTCGAGCCTCCGCAGTACGACGCGCTCGTGGCGCTGTGCCACGCACTGGCGCAACGGTACGCGATCGCGTACATCGCCGGTCACGAAGACATCGCACCAGGTCGAAAACGCGACCCCGGCAAGGGCTTCGACTGGCGGGAAATGCGCCAACAACTGGGCTGGGACGTCGCGATGTTTCCACAGCGCGTCGTCGGCGATTGAGTTTTTTTCTTCGTTGCTGGAGCGGGCAGAAGGCGCCGTGGATCGTATCGGCGCCTGCGTACCGCAGCAGCCCGGATGCAGCAACCATGCATGCTTCAGGCTCAAAACAGCTTGAAACCCCCGCCGCTCGCGGGCTGCGCTAAGGTCAATCAGCAATGACGCGCATTGAGGCGGCGTTGGCCCGCTTCAGCGCGGCGATCCGGACTTATTTCACACTCTGCCTGAGCGCTTGAATGCATAGAGAAACACTATATCTAGTGGCTTGTACACCCTCCACACCCTAGATATAGTGTGCCCTGCCCCGGCGTTACGCGCTCCGGGCCCGGCGGACCTCCTGCTGCCGCCCAACAAGAATTGCCAACCGAGGATCGAATGCAAACAGCCCTGAACACCCCCACCACTGCCCGCGCCGTTCCCTCGACGCCCCAAGACCGCGACTTCGCCGGCTCTCCGGCCGGCACCGCGCTCTCCCACTACCAAATCATCCGGCGCAACGGCGCGGTGGTCCCGTTCGAGCCCAACAAGATCGCTGTCGCGATGATGAAGGCCTTCCTCGCGGTGCACGGCACCCAGGGCGCCGCGTCGGCCAGCGTGCGCGAAACGGTGGACCAGCTCACACAGGCCGTGGTCCGAGCCATGACACGGTCGCGCCCGGGTGGCGGCACCTTCCACATCGAGGACGTGCAGGACCAGGTCGAACTCGGACTGATGCGCGGCGGCCACCACGAGATCGCGCGCGCCTACGTGCTCTATCGCGAACGCCGTTCACAGGAACGCAGCCGGCACGGCGAGTCGGATGCCGTCGTCACGGCGCCCGCGCTGCATGTGCTCGATCGCGGCGAGCGGATCGAGTTCGACCCGCGCGAACTCGAGAACCTGATCGAGTCGGCCTGCGCCGGACTCGGCGACAACATCAAGGCCGCGCCCATCCAGGCCGAGACGATGCGCAACCTCTACGACGGCGTGCCGCTCGACGAGGTGTACAAGGCGTCGATCCTCGCCGCGCGCACCCTGATCGAAAAAGATCCGGACTACACCTTCGCCACTGCGCGCCTGCTGCTGCACACCATCTTCAAGGAAATCGTCGGACGCGAGATCATGCCGGCCGAACGCGCGCAGGCCTACGCGGACAACTTCCCGCTCTTCATCAAGAAGGGTGTCGACAACGAACTGCTCGACGAAAAGCTGCTCCAGTACGACCTGGGCCGCCTGGGCGCCGCACTCAAGGCCGAACGCGACCTGCAGTTCGACTACCTCGGTCTGCAAACCCTGTACGACCGCTACTTCCTGCATGTCCGCAAGGCGCGCATCGAACTGCCGCAGGCGTTCTTCATGCGCGTCGCGATGGGCCTGGCGCTCAACGAGATCGATCGCGAAGCCCGCGCCATCGAGTTCTACGAAGTGCTGTCCTCGTTCGACTTCATGTCCAGCACACCGACGCTTTTCAACAGCGGCACCCTGCGCTCGCAGCTGTCTAGCTGCTACCTCACCACCGTGCCCGACGATCTCGACGGCATCTACGAGTCCATCAAGGAAAACGCGCTGCTGTCCAAGTTCGCGGGCGGCCTGGGCAACGACTGGACGCGGGTTCGTGCGCTGGGCAGCCACATCAAGGGCACCAACGGCGAGTCTCAGGGCGTCGTGCCCTTCCTCAAGGTGGTGAACGACACGGCCGTGGCCGTCAATCAGGGCGGCAAACGCAAGGGTGCGGTCTGCACCTATCTCGAGAGCTGGCACCTCGACATCGAGGAATTCCTCGAGCTGCGCAAGAACACGGGCGACGACCGCCGGCGCACGCACGACATGAACACGGCCAACTGGATTCCCGACTTGTTCATGCGCCGCGTCATGGAAAAAGGCACCTGGACCTTGTTCTCGCCGTCCGACGTGCCCGATCTGCACGACAAGTTCGGTGCCGACTTCGAGGCCGCCTACGTGGCCTACGAAGACAAGGCCTCGCGCGGCGAGATCAAGCCGAGCCGCACCCTCCAGGCGTCCGACCTCTGGCGCAAGATGCTCACCATGCTGTTCGAGACCGGTCATCCCTGGATCACCTTCAAGGACGCGTGCAACGTCCGCTCGCCGCAGCAGCATGCGGGCGTGGTCCATTCATCCAACCTGTGCACCGAGATCACGCTGAACACCAGCGACACCGAGACCGCGGTCTGCAATCTCGGTTCGGTCAACCTGCTCCAGCACCTGAAGGACGGCGCGGTCGACCAGGAAAAGCTCAGGAAGACCATCGCGACCGCGATGCGCATGCTCGACAACGTGATCGACATCAACTACTACGCGGTCAAGAAGGCGCGCGACTCGAACCTGCGCCACCGTCCGGTCGGGCTCGGCCTGATGGGTTTCCAGGACGCGCTGTACGAGTTGCGCATTCCCTACGCGTCGCAGGAGGCGGTTCAGTTCGCCGACGAGTCGATGGAAGCCATCTGCTACCACGCGTATTGGGCGTCGACCGAGCTGGCGCGCGAGCGCGGCAAGTACTCGAGCTACAAGGGATCGCTCTGGGACAAGGGCATCCTTCCGCCGGACACGCTCGACCTGCTCGAGAAGGCGCGCGGCGGCTACGTCGAAGTCGATCGCTCGTCCACGCTCGACTGGGACGCTCTGCGTCAGAAGATCAAGAGCGACGGCATGCGCAATTCCAACTGCGTCGCGATCGCACCCACGGCAACCATCTCCAACATCATTGGCGTGGACGCTTCGATCGAGCCGTGCTTCGGCAACCTGTCGGTCAAGTCCAACCTCTCGGGCGAGTTCACGGTCATCAACCACTACCTGGTTCGCGACCTGAAGCGTCTGGGCGTGTGGGACGACGTCATGGTGATGGATCTGAAGCACTTCGACGGTTCGCTGCGTCCCATCGATCGCGTGCCGCAGGACATCAAGGCGCTCTACGCCACGGCTTTCGAGGTCGAGACGACGTGGCTCGTCGAAGCGGCCGCGCGTCGTCAGAAGTGGATCGACCAGGCGCAGTCGCTCAACATCTACATGGCCGGCGCGTCGGGCAAGAAGCTCGACGACACCTACAAGCTCGCGTGGTTGCGCGGTCTGAAGACCACGTATTACCTGCGCACGACCTCTGCCACTCAGATCGAAAAATCGACCGGTCGCACCGGTCAGCTCAATGCTGTGTCACTCAGTCCCGCTGTCGCGCAGGCTGCAACGATGAGCACGCCGACGATGGATGCAGAGCCCGCGACCGACATCAAGTTCTGCGCCATCGACGACCCCGGATGCGAGGCTTGCCAGTGATGCGTGTGTGCGTTGACGCACATGAATGCGATCCGATGCGGGTCGAATTCGATGCAACACCGCAACACAAATTGCGCTCAACGCACATGATCACTTTGCATTTCAAGCAGACACTTTGATAATCCGAGCATTGGACAAATCTATGTTGACCTGGGAGGACCAAATCACGCCCTCATCGAAGCCAGCAATCAGCCCACTGCCCTCCGGCATGTCGGGTCTGCAAGCCTCACTGTCCAGTGAGCGCGCTCCCATCTTCTCCGCTTCGATCCCGACCGCTTCCGCACCCAAGGCCGCCGCCCACACTGCGCCTGCACGCCGCATCAATGTGGCCGACAAGCGCATCATCAACGGCCAGACCGACGTCAACCAGCTGGTCCCCTTCAAGTACAAGTGGGCCTGGGAAAAATACCTCGCCACCTGCGCCAATCACTGGATGCCGCAGGAAGTGAACATGAGCCGCGACATCGCGCTCTGGAAAGATCCCAACGGCTTGACCGAAGACGAGCGTCGCATCGTCAAGCGCAACCTGGGCTTCTTCGTCACCGCCGATTCGCTGGCCGCCAACAACATCGTGCTGGGCACTTACCGCCACATCA
>JAHJOG010000153.1 GCA_018820395.1 Gammaproteobacteria bacterium
CGAAGGCATCGATCAAAGTCCCTAGCACCAAGGCGACACCGAGCAGCAAGGCGGTGAGAGGCATCAAGGACCTTACGAGAGGAAAACGAGTCCCATCATGCCTCTCTCAGGCGAGCCACACGGTTTGTGTGGCGAGGTTCGGGATCCACTGACTCGAAGCGGCGCCAGCAACGCGGCAACACCCAGCCCCAACGCCCGCGCCAATCGCTCGATTCCATCGGCTCCGCTCCACGGGCGTACCGCTTTATCATCACGACCCGGCTTGTATTCCAGGGCCCGTGACTTTCTTTTTCTGGCCACGCGAGCGAGCACCATCGCCACGACCGGCGGGGCTGCGCTTCGACCGCATCGCTTCCACACCATCTCCGGAGACCACCCCTTGAACCCCCAACGCAGAACACTCCTCACCGCGCTCGCCGCCGCCGGCGCGACCACCGTCGCCCCGTGGGCACACGCTCAAAGCTACCCCGACCAGGTCATCAAATGGATCGTGCCCTACCCGGCAGGCGGCGGCACCGACGTGATCGCGCGCACGCTGGCGGAAGCGATGCGCCAGCCTCTCGGCCAGTCGATCGTGATCGACAACAGGCCGGGCGCGTCGACCAACATCGGCGCGGACCTCGTGGCCAAGAGCAAGGCCGACGGCTACACGATCATGTCGGCCGACAACGCGGTGCTGGCCTTCAACGAGTTCCTGTTCAGCAAGCTGCCGTTCAACCCCGAGAAGGACTTCAGCTACGTCGGCGCCATCGGCCGCTTTCCGCTGGCGATCGTGGTGAACCCCGAATTTCCCGCGAAGGACTTCAAGGAGTTTCTGGCCTACGCCAAGGCCAACCCCGGCAAGCTCAACTACGCGTCGCCGGGCAACGGGTCGCCTCACCATCTGGCGATGGAGATGTTCAAGAACCGCACCAAGACCTTCATCACGCACATCCCGTACCGCGGCGCGGCGCCGGCCATGGCCGACGTGATGGGCGGGCAGGTGCAGTGCATGTTCCTCGACCTGGCGTCGGGCCTGCCGATCATGCAGAGCGGCAAGGTGCGCGTGCTGGCGATCGGTTCGGCGCAGCGCAGCAAGCTGCTGCCCAACGTGCCGACGTTGGCCGAAGTGGGTGTGCCGGACACCGAGGTGTTCGCGTTTCAGGGCGTGCTCGGGCCAGCGGGTTTGCCGCCGGCCGTGGTTCAGCGGCTGAACGGCGAGCTCAACAAGTCTTTCAGCAACCCGGCGGTACAGAAGCGCTTCACCGATTTCGGCATGGAGCCGCTGCCCGGAACGCCCGAGCAGTTCGCCGCGCTGGCGCGTGCGGAGTCGAAGCGCTGGGGGCCGATCATCAAGGCGCAGGGGATCAAGCTGGACTGATCGAATGGGCCGGCCGCGTGGGCCGGCCCTGTCAGCGTGCGGCCGTCGTCGGCGAGTCCGCGGCGCCGCCGCTCAATACGTCTCGAGGTGCATCCGCCCCTCGCGCTTCAGGCTCGCGCCCACGCTGTCCCAATCCAGGCCCGCTTCGACGGCCACGTCGCGCAGGGCCAGCATCACGCCTTCTTCCATGCTCTTCAGGCCGCACACGTAGAAGTGGCTCTGGCCGTCCTTGAGCATGGCGGCGAGGTCGGCCTTGCGTTCGCGCATGACGTCCTGCACGTAGCGCTTGGGCTGGCCCGGCGTGCGCGAGAAGGCGAAGTTGATGTCGATGAAGTCCTTGGGCAGGGTCTGCAGCGGGCCGAAGTAGGGCAGCTCCTGCTGCGTGCGCGCGCCGAAGAAGAGCATGAGCTTGCCGCCTTCGAACTTGCCGCTCTTGCGCAGGCGCCGGCGCCATTCGGTCATGGCGCGCATGGGGGCGCTGCCGGTGCCGGTGCAGATCATGACGATGTGCGACTTGGGGTGGTTGGGCATCAGGAACGACGCGCCGAAAGGCCCGACGACCTGCACCTTGTCGCCGACCTTGAGGTCGCACACGTAGTTGCTGCACACGCCGTGCACGGGCTTGCCCTGGTGGTCTTCGCGCACGCGCTTCACGGTGAGCGAGATGTTGTTGTAGCCGGGGCGCTCGCCGTTGCGCGGGCTGGCGATGGAATATTGCCGCGCGAAGTGCGTCTTGCCGTTGGCGTCGGTGCCGGGCGCGATGATGCCGATCGACTGGCCTTCGAGCACCGGGAACGGCATGGCGCCGAAGTCCAGCACGATGTGGTGGGTCTGGTTCTCGAAGCCCGCTTCGGTGCAGTTGAAGTTGCCGACCACGGTGGCGGTGGTGGGGTTCTTCGGCGGGTGCAGGTTGGTGTACGCGTGCGCGGCCGACCAGGGCGGCGTGGTGGCGCCGTACTGCGCGGAGTTGAAGACGGGCTCGCCCGGCTCGGCCGCGGGCTGCGGCGTGGCGGCGGGCGGCGGCATCACGGCTTCGTCGGGCGCGGTGCCGGCTTCGGCTTCGAGCTGCTCGGGCGGCAGCTCGGCGGGGAGTTCGTCCCACGTGAGCTGCTCTTCGATCGAATACGCGCGCGCCACCGGAATGTGGCGTCAGTTGTCGATCGAGCCCGTCGGGCACGGCGAGATGCAATCCATGCAGCCGTTGCAGATGTCGGCCCGCACGACGTAGTTGCGGTCGTCGTGCGTGATCGCACCGACGGGGCAGGTCGCCTCGCAGGTGTTGCAGCGGATGCAGATCTCGGGGTCGATCAGGTGCTGCTTGAGCACACCTGCTTCGACCAATGCGGCTTCCATCTCAGTCTCCTACCCGAACCTCACGTACTCGAAGTCAACCGGTTGCCTGTTGATGCCCATCACCGGCGGTGCAATCCAGCCGGCGAACTTGCCGGGGTCGACCACGCGGCCCATCAACGATGCCACGAAAGCGAAGTCGCCGGGCGTGGGCAGCCATTCGTCCTTTTTGGCGGCCCATTCGGCCTCGTTCACCACGCGGCCTTCGGGCGACATCTTGATGCCGGCGAGGGCGCCGATCTGGCGGTTGAAGGCCTTGTGCGGCGCGATGAGGCGGGTCGGGACGCCGGCTTTTTCGAGCACCTTGTTCCAGCGGCCGATGCCGGCCACCGAGTCCTTGATGAAGTCGTCGCGCAGCACTTCGTTGAGCGCGTTGAGCATCGGCACTTCTTTCTCGAGGAGCTGGCCGTTCACCACTTCGAGGACCTTGTAGGTCTGGCCCTTGAGCACGTGGTCGTCCGTCCGCTTGCCTTCTTCGTAGCGGCCCTTGAGACCCGAGCTGTAGAAGGTGGCGGCGTTGCTCGACTGGTCGGCGCCGAAGAGGTCGATGGTGACGCTGTAATGAAAGTTCAGGTAGCGCTGGATAGTGCCCAGATCGATGCACCCGGCCGCACGGATCTTGGCCGGGTCGTCGGTCTTGAGCTCGTTCATGACGGCCGCGGTGCGTTGCAGCACGCGCGACACGCCCGATTCACCCACGAACATGTGGTGCGCCTCTTCGGTCAGCATGAACTTGGTGGTGCGCGCCAGCGGGTCGAAGGCGCTTTCAGCGAGCGCCGACAGCTGGAACTTGCCGTCGCGATCAGTAAAGTACGTGAACATGAAGAACGCGAGCCAGTCAGGCGTCTTCTCGTTGAAGGCGCCGAGGATGCGCGGGTTGTCCACGTCGCCCGAGGTGCGCTGCAACAGCGCGTCGGCTTCTTCGCGGCCGTCGCGGCCGAAGTGCTTGTGCAGCAGGTAGACCATGGCCCACAGGTGGCGGCCTTCTTCGACGTTGATCTGGAACAGGTTGCGCAGGTCGTACATGCTCGGCGCGGTGAGGCCGAGGTGGCGCTGCTGCTCGACCGACGCGGGCTCGGTGTCGCCCTGCGTGACGATGATGCGGCGCAGGTTGGCGCGGTGTTCGCCGGGCACGTCCTGCCAGGCCTTCTCGCCGAGCGAATCGCCGAAGTGGATCTTGCGTTCGGCATCGCCCGGGTTCAGAAAGATGCCCCAGCGGTAGTCACGCATCTTCACGTGGCCGAACTGCGCCCAGCCTTGCGGGTCGACGCTCACTGCGGTGCGCAGGTACACGTCGTAGTTGGTCGAGCCGTCCGGGCCGACGTCGTCCCACCAGTTGATGAAGTTCGGCTGCCAGCCTTCGAGCGCGCGCTGCAGCGTGCGGTCTTCTCCGAGGTTGACGTTGTTGGGGATCTTCTCGCTGTAGTTGATCGTGCTCATCGTTGTTCCTTGGTTGGATTCAGACGCGGTTCAAATCGAAGCCGGCTTTTTCGCCGGTGCCGTAGACCTTGAGGGCACCCTTTTCGCCGACGGCGTTGGGGCGGTTGAAGATCCAGTTCTGCCAGGCGGTCAGGCGCCCGAAGATGCGGGTCAGCATGTTTTCCTGGCTGGCGAAGCGCAGGTTGGCTTCGAGGCCGGTGAGCGCATCGGGCGACATGGCGGCGCGCTCTTCGATGGCGATGCGCAGCTCGTCGGCCCAGTCGATGTCGTCGGGCGCGGCGGTGACCAGGCCGAGCTTCAGGGCAGCATCGGCGTCGAGCATCTGGCCCGCGGCGCCGCGTGCGGCTTCGAGCGGGCCGGTCTCTTCGTAGAAGCGGCGCTGCAGGCGGCTCTGGTCGTTGACCATCGGATAGAAGCCGAAGTTGAACTCGTTGAGCGCGAACTTCGGCGCCTTGTCGGCGTCGTCGGGCAGGGCCAGCATGTAGCTGCGGTCGGCCGACAGAGCGATTTCGGCCAGCGTGCCGGCGAAGCAGGAGCCTTCGTCGATCAACGCGAACAGGCTGCGCGACGACACGTCGAGCCGCGCGAGCGTGCGGCGCAGCATGCCGATGGTCTCGCGGCCGAGCCAGTGGTCCTGGTGGGCGAGCAGCGTGGCGTCGCTCGCGAGCACGGCCTGGGCATCGCCCTGGGTCTTGAGCAGCCAGGTGCCGATGTCGAGTTCGTTGGTGCGCAGATTGAGGATGGCGTCGTCGAGCTGGCGCGCCATGGCGAGCGGCCACCAGGTGGCGCCTGCGGCTTCGATGCCGGCCACGTCCTTGGGCTGCTCGCCGCTCGGTGCCTTGACGGTGAGCGTGGCAACGCGGCGCGCGCGATCGATCTCGACGGTGACGTGTTCGTAGCCCAGCGCGTCGGCGCTTTCTTCGCGTTCGAGGCGGGGCAGCGAAATGCCCTTGGCGTCGGCCGGACGCAGGCTGCCTTCGCCCAGCTTGGCAGCGCGCTCCTGCACGGTGGCCGCAAACTGCGCCGGCTTGGCGATGGCATCGACCAGCCGCCAGTCGACCGCGCGCTGGCCGCGCACGCCTTCGACGCTGGTGCAGAAGATGTCGGCCAGGTCGTGGCGCACGTGGCGCTTGTCGGTGACGCGGGTCAGGCCGCCGGTGCCGGGCAGCACGCCGAGCAGCGGCACTTCGGGCAGCGACACGGAAGATGAACGGTCGTCGACCAGCACGATCTCGTCGCAGGCCAGTGCGAGTTCATAGCCGCCGCCGGCGCAGGCGCCGTTGACCGCGGCGAGGAACTTCAGGCCCGAATGTTTGGACGAGTCTTCGATGCCGTTGCGCGTCTCGTTGGTGAACTTGCAGAAGTTCACCTTCCAGGAATGGCTGGAGACGCCGAGCATGAAGATGTTGGCGCCCGAACAGAAGATGCGGTCCTTGTCGCTGGTGACGATCACCGAGCGCACCTGCGGGTGCTCGAAGCGCACGCGGTTGAGCGCGTCGGCCAGTTCGATGTCGACGCCCAGGTCGTAGCTGTTGAGCTTGAGCTTGTAGCCCGGGCGGATGCCGCCGTCTTCGGCGATGTCGAGCGACAGGCGCGCGACCGGGCCTTCGACGCTCAGTTTCCAGTGGCGGTACTGCGTCGGGTCGGTGCGGTAGTCGACACGGGGGGATGTGGCGGCGGATTCGGTCATGCGGTGTCTCCTGGGGCGGCTGGGCTAGGTTGGTTGCGGGAGCGCAGGAACAATAATGCAGTTATCCGATGCGCTGACATGCATGATGCTGCATGTTTTAAGCGGCGTCAACCGTCTGCGATCTTTTTTACAAGATGGCCAAGGCTGGCTTCGGCTCAGCGAGCAGCGGCCATCGCGCCGGTCACGGCCGAGCGCAGCGCCTCGAAGCTGTGCGCCAGGTTCTGCCCGCTGGTGTCCACGGTGATGTCGGCCTTCGAATAGAAAGCGGCCCGGCCGTTCAGGATGCGGCGCAGGTCTTCCATGGCTTCCTTGCTGGCGGCCATGGGGCGCGTGTCGCCCTGCGCCGCGACGCGGCCCATGTGCTCTTCGGGCGCGGCCTGCAGCCACACGGTGGTGCAGTGCTGCAGCAGCTCGTTGAAGGTGGCCGGGTCGGACACGATGCCGCCGGGCGTGGCGATGATCACGTCGGTGTAGATCTGCACGGTTTCTTCGAGCGCACGGCGCTCGTAGCGGCGGTAGGCGTTGGTGCCGTAGAGGTCGTGGATCTCGCGCACGCTGCAGCCGGCCAGCTTCTCGATTTCGCGGCTCAACTCGATGAAGGGCACTTCGAGGTCGTCCGCCAGCATCTGGCCGAGGGTGGATTTGCCGGCCCCGCGCAGCCCCACCAGCGCAAAGCGGCGGCCGCGCGCCGGGTCGCGGGCAGCGCCACCGAGCAGGTCGCCCAGCGCGATGCGCACGCGGCGCAGGTCGGCTTCGCTGCGCTGTTCGAGCATCTCGCGGATGAGCAGCCATTCGGCCGAACTGGTGGTGACGTCGCCCACCAGCTCGGCCAGCGAGCAATGCAAGGCGGCCGCGACCTGCTGCAGCACCAGGATCGAGGCGTTGCCGATGCCGTATTCGAGATTGGCCAGGTGCCGCTCCGACACGTCCGCGGCCAGCGCGACGGCCTTGCGCGTGAGCCCTCGACGCGCGCGGAGCGTGCGCACACGTTCGCCGAGCGCCACGAGCAACGGGTTCTTGGCTTCCTCCGCAGGCGCGGTCGCATCGGGTGGGGTCATCACCGCGTCGACTCGATCGTTCATGGCGTTCCTTGTGTCGTCCGAACCGAGATCCTGGGGTAAACCCATAGGATGCACTATATTGCTTGACAGCGGTCGGGGCGGTATCTATCGTTCGTCCACAAGCAAGATACTGCACACCAGCTTTTGACGCAAGCACGCGGCGTCAACATCCTGCCAACCCTGTCCACGAACCGCCACGACACGATGTCCAAGCAAACCTTCCACGCCCTCGTGGCCGACCTGACGACCCAGATCGCCGGCCGCCCGCTCGACGACGAGCTCGACCGCTGGCTGAACGCCGTGCACGGCGCGGACAGCGACACCTTCGAGCGCCTGAAGAGCGCTTGCGTCGACGGCGTGGCCGAAGGCTGGCTGTGCGACCGCGAGGGCGGCGGCATCCGCTACGGCCGCGTGTTCAAGCCCGAAGAGGCGCTGCACGGCTTCTCGGTCGACGTGGTCGACATGCAAGACCTGGCCGGCCCGCACCATGCCCACCCCAACGGCGAGATAGACCTGATCATGCCGCTCACCGAAGGTGCAAGCTTCGACGGCCGGCCCGCCGGCTGGTGCGTGTACGGGCCCGGCACGGCGCACCACCCGACCGTGACCGAAGGCCGCGCGCTCGTCCTCTACCTGCTGCCCGCCGGGCAGATCAAATTCTCCTGAGGCCTCCATGACCGAACTGCTTTCCAACTACGTGTCCGGCCGCTGGCAGGCAGGCACCGGCGCCGGCACCGTGCTGCTCGACCCGGTGCTCGGCGACGAACTGGTGCGCGTCGACGCCACCGGCCTCGACCTGCCGGCCGCTTTCGGCTTCGCGCGCCAGACCGGCGGTGCGGCGCTGCGCGCCCTGGGCTACCGCGAGCGCGCGGCGCTCCTGGGCGAGATCGTGAAGGTGCTGCAGGCCAATCGTGATGCCTACTACGAGATCGCGACGGCCAATTCAGGCACGGTCAAGAACGATTCGGCGGTGGACATCGACGGAGCGATCTTCACGCTCGGCCAGTACGCCAAGTGGGGCGCGGCTTTGGGCGATGCGCGTGCGCTGCGCGACGGCGACGCGGCCCGGCTCGGCAAGGAGCCGGTGTTCATGTCACAGCACCTGCAGGTGCCGACACCGGGCGTGGCGCTCTTCATCAACGCCTTCAACTTTCCGTCGTGGGGTCTGTGGGAAAAGGCGGCGCCAGCGCTGCTGTCGGGCGTGCCGGTGATCGTCAAGCCGGGCACGTCCACGGCCTGGCTCACGCAGCGCATGGTGCGCGACGTGGTCGAGGCCGGCGTGCTGCCGGCGGGTGCGCTGTCGGTCATCTGCGGCAGCTCGCAGGGGCTGCTCGATGCGCTGGAAGGCTTCGACGTGCTGTCGTTCACCGGCTCGGCCGAAACCGGCGCGCAGATCCGCTCGCACGACGCCGTGACCCGGCGCTCGGTGCGCGTCAACATCGAGGCCGACAGCCTCAACTCCGCCATCCTCATGCCCGACGCGGCGCCCGGCTCCGATGCCTTCAACCTGCTGGTGCGCGAGGTGGTGCGCGAAATGACGGTCAAGTCGGGCCAGAAATGCACCGCCATCCGCCGCGTGATGGTGCCCGAAGCGATGTTCGACGCGGCGGCCGAAGCCATCGGCGCCAAGCTGGCGGGCATCACGGTCGGCAACCCGCGCAACGAGAGCGTGCGCATGGGCTCGCTGGTGAGCCGTGCGCAACTGAACTCGGTGCGCGAAGGCCTGAACGAACTGAAGGCGCAGGCCGAAGTACTGCACGACGGCAGCCAGCAGGCGCTGGTGGATGCCGACCCGGCCGTGGCCGCCTGCATCGGCCCGGTGCTGCTCGGCGTGCGCGATGCCGACGTGGCGCTGCGCGTGCACGACCTCGAGGTGTTCGGCCCGGTCGCCACGCTGATGCCTTACCGCGACGTCGATCATGCGGTGGCGCTGGCGCATCGCGGCCAGGGCTCGCTGGTGAGCTCGCTCTACGGCGCCGACGATGCGGCGCTGGGCCGCGCGGCCGTGGCGCTGGCCGCGAGCCACGGGCGCGTTCATGTGGTCACGCCCGGCGTGGCCAAGGAACAGACCGGCCACGGCAACGTGATGCCGATGTCGCTGCACGGCGGGCCGGGCCGCGCCGGCGGCGGCGCCGAACTCGGCGGCCTGCGTGCTCTGGACTTCTATCACCGGCGCAGCGCGGTGCAGGCGAGCCCGGCCGTGCTGGCCGCGCTCGGCATTCAATGATCGCTGCCGGCGCCGCAAACCCCGCGAGAGCAAGACAGCAAGAGGAGACACGATGAGCCTGCCGAGTACGTTCAACTTTGCCCAGCACCTGTTCGAGGTCAACCGCGGACGCGCCGCCAAGGCCGCCTACGTGGACGACCGCGGCACGCTGACTTACGGCCAGCTCGAAGACCACGCGCGTCGGCTGGCCGCCGCGCTGCTGGCCGCCGGCGTGCGCCGCGAAGAGCGCGCGCTGCTGCTCATGCACGACACCAGCGACTGGCCGGTCGCCTTCCTCGGCTGCCTCTATGCCGGCGTGGTGCCGGTGGCGGTCAACACGCTGCTGACGGCCGACGACTATGCCTACATGCTCTCGCACAGCGGCGCCACGGCGGCCCTGGTGTCGGGCGCGTTGCTGCCGGTGTTGAACGACGCGATGGCCAAGGGCTCGCACGCGGTGCGCGCCCTCTTCGTCTCGCAGCCGGCCGGCGCGCTGCCCAACGGCTCGCAGTCTTTTGATGCAGCCGTCTCGTCGCACGAGCCGCTGCCGGCGCCGGCCGACACCACGCCTCAGGACCCCGCCTTCTGGCTCTATTCGTCGGGCTCCACCGGCCGGCCCAAGGGCACGGTGCACGTGCACGGCAGCCCGTGGTGGACGGCCGAGCTCTACGGCAAGCCGGTGCTGGGCCTGACCGAGGACGACGTGTGCTTCTCGGCGGCCAAGCTCTACTTCGCCTATGGGCTGGGCAACGGGCTGACCTTTCCGCTGTCGGTCGGCGCGACCGTGCTGCTGATGGCCGAGCGGCCGACGCCGGACGCCACCTTCAAGCGCTGGACGGGCCCGCACAAGCCCACCGTGTTCTTCGGTGCGCCCACGGGCTTTGCCGGCATGCTCGCCTCACCCGCCCTGCCCGCGCGCGATGCCGTGGCGCTGCGCATGTGCTCGTCGGCCGGCGAGGCCTTGCCGGGCGATCTGGCGCAGCGCTTCAAGCAGCATTTCGGCTGCGAGATCATCGACGGCATCGGCTCCACCGAGATGCTGCACATCTTCATTTCCAACCGGCCGGACGACATCCGCTACGGCACCACGGGCAAGCCGGTGGACGGCTACGTGGTCGAGCTGCGCGGTGAAGACGGCAAGCCCGTGCCGGTGGGCGAAGTGGGCGACCTCTACATCAAGGGCCCGAGCACGGCGACGATGTACTGGGGCAATCCCGAGAAGTCGAGCGAGACCTTCCGCGATGGCTGGACCAAGAGCGGCGACAAGTACTCGCGCGACGCCGACGGCTACTACACCTACGCCGGCCGCAGCGACGACATGCTGAAGGTGAGCGGCATCTACGTGTCGCCCTTCGAGGTCGAGGCGACGCTCATGCAGCATCCTTCGGTGCTGGAGGCGGCGGTCATCGGCCGAACCGATGCCGAAGGCCTGACCAAGACCAAGGCCTACGTGGTGCTGAAGGACGGGCAGCAGGTCGGCGACGACGAGCTCAAGGCCTTCGTGAAGGAACGCCTCGCGCCCTACAAATACCCGCGCTTCATCGAGTTCGTGGACGAGCTGCCCAAGACCGCCACGGGCAAGATCCAGCGCTTTCGGCTGCGCGAGCGGGACAGCGCAGCGTGAGCAGCGAGACGCAGTTGGCCGCCATCCGGTGGCGGGGCAAGGACGTGCGCATCGAATACCGGCGCATCGCGCCCGAGCGCGCCGATGCACCGCTCGTGGTCTTCCTCCACGAGGGCCTGGGCTCGGTCGCGATGTGGAAGGACTTCCCCGATCAGCTGTGCGACGCCGGCGGCTTTCGCGGGCTGGTGTTCTCGCGGCCCGGCTACGGCCGCTCCACGCCGCGCGCGGCCGACGAGACCTGGGGCGTGGACTTCATGCACCGGCAGGCGCACGAGGTGCTGCCCGCCTTGTTCGAGTCGCTCGGCATCGAGGAACCGCCTTGGCTCTTCGGCCACAGCGACGGTGCGTCGATCGCGCTGCTGTACGCGGCGAAGTTTCCGGAACGGGTCGCCGGGCTCGTGCTGTTGGCGCCGCACATCTTCGTGGAAGACGTGACCGTCGCCCACATCGAACAGGCGCGCGAGGCGTACACCCACACCGACCTGCCGCAGAAGCTCGGGCGCTACCACGACGACGCCGACTCGGCCTTCTGGGGCTGGAACCGCATCTGGCTCGACCCGGCCTTCCGGTCGTGGAACATCGAAGACCCGATCGGCTCCGTGCGCTGCCCCGTGCTGGCCATGCAGGGCGTGGACGACGAATACGGCACCCTCGAACAGATCCGCGGCATCGCGCGCCGCATCCCCGGAACCGAGCTGCTCGAACTGCCCGCATGCGGGCATTCCCCGCATCGCGATCAGCCTGAACAGGCGATAGTGGCGACCATTTCATTCATTCACTCCAGGAGTTCTTCATGAAGCACCGCATCGCGCGCACCACCCTTGCCGCACTGACCCTGGTGGCCTTCGCCACCGTCGGCCACGCCCAGCAGGGCAAGCTCAAGGTGGGGATGATGCTGCCCTACAGCGGCACCTATGCCGCGCTCGGCACGGCGATCGAGAACGGCTTCCGGCTGCGTCTCCAGGAGCAGGGCGGCAAGCTCGGCGGGCGCGAGATCGAGTTCGTCAAGGTCGACGACGAATCCGATCCGGCCAAGGCCACCGACAACGTCAACAAGCTGATCAAGCGCGACAACGTCGACGTGATCGTCGGCACGGTGCATTCCGGCGTCGCGATGGCGATGGCCAAGGCCGCGAAGGAAAGCGGCACGGTGCTGATCGTTCCCAACGCCGGTGCCGACGCAGTCACCGGCCCGATGTGCGCGCAGAACATCTTCCGCAGCTCGTTCTCCAACTGGCAGCCGGCCTACGCGATGGGCGTGGTCGCGGCCAAGCAGGAGGGCAAGAAGTCGGCGATGACCATCACCTGGAAGTACGCGGCCGGCGACGAATCCACGGCCGGCTTCAAGGAAGGTTTCGAGAAGAACGGCGGCAAGGTCGTGAAGCAGCTGACGGTGCCCTTCCCCAACGTGGAATTCCAGGCACTGCTGACCGAGATCGCGGCAGCCAAGCCCGATGCGGTGTACGCCTTCTTCGCGGGCGGCGGCGCGGTCAAGTTCGTCAAGGACTATGCGGCGGCCGGCCTGGACAAGACCATTCCGCTTTACGGCCCCGGCTTCCTGACCGACGGCACGCTCGACGCGCAGGGCGACGCCGCCAAGGGCATGCTCACCACGCTGCATTACGCCGACGGCATGGAGACGCCGCGCGACAAGAGCTTCCGCACGGCCTATGCCAAGGAATACAAGCTGCAGCCCGACGTGTATGCGGTGCAGGGCTACGACGCTGCGCAGATGCTCGCCATCGGCCTGAACGCGGTCAAGGGCGACATCAGCAAGAAGGCCGAATTCGCGAGCGCGATCGAAAGCGCCAAGATCGACAGCCCGCGCGGCACCTTCACGGTCGGCAAGTCGCACAACCCGGTACAGGACATCTACCTGCGCAAGGTCGAAGGCAAGGAAAACAAGATGGTGGGCGTGGCGATCAAGGGGCTGGCCGATCCGTCCCGTGGATGCAAGCTCTAGCTCGCCCCCAGGCTTCGCGCACTTCGTGTCGCTTCGCCAACCCCCTGACCGGGGGCAACACCTGAGGCCCGGCAGAGCCGGTTCCTCGGTGTTTCGCGAACGGGCCTGGCTGCGCCGGCCGCTCGATGGGAGCGAGTGGCATGAGGGTTGCGTGTCTGGCTTGTTTTTTCGTTGACGGTTTGCGCTGAGGCCTTTCATTTGTGGATCTTGGAACTTTTCTTGTTCAGTGCCTGAACTCGGTGCAGTACGGGCTGCTGCTGTTCCTGGTGGCTTCGGGGTTGACGCTGATCTTCGGGATCATGGGCGTGATCAACCTGGCGCACGGGAGCTTCTACATGATCGGGGCGTACATGGCGTTCGCGCTGTCGCCGCTGTTCGGGGATCAGTTCGTGGTGATGCTGCTGGCCGGGGTGGTGCTGGCGGCGGTGTTCGGCTATTTGCTGGAGTGGGCGTTCTTCAGCTATCTCTATCAGCGCGACCATCTGCAGCAGGTGCTGATGACCTACGGGCTCATCCTGGTGTTCGAGGAATTGCGCTCGCTGCTGATCGGCAACGACGTGCATGGCGTGAAGGCGCCGCCGTGGTTGCAGGGGAGCTTCGCGCTGGGCGACCTCATGAACTATCCGTGGTACCGGCTCTTCGCGTCGGGCGCCTGCGTGCTGCTGGCGCTGGCGCTCTACTTCGTGGTGAACCGCACGCGGCTGGGCATGATGATCCGCGCCGGGGCGAGCAACCGCGACATGGTGCGCGGGCTGGGCATCGACATCCGGCGGCTCTATCGCATCGTGTTCGCGGCGGGCGTGGCGCTGGCGGCACTGGCGGGCATGATCGCCGCGCCGATGTCGTCGGTGTACCCGGGCATGGGCGCGAGCGTGCTGATCATCTGCTTCGTGGTGGTGGTGATCGGCGGCATCGGCTCGATCACCGGCGCGCTCGTGGCGTCGCTGCTGGTGGGCTTCGTCGACACCTTCGGCAAGGTGCTGTTCGCCGAATACAGCGGCATGGGGATCTACGTGCTGATGGCGGTGATCCTGATCTGGCGGCCCGAGGGCCTGATGGGTAAACGATGACACCGGCGCTGCAAGGAATTTCTCGCTGGGTGCCGCTGGCGGTGGCCGTGGCGCTGGCGGTGCTCGGGCCGATGCTCGGGGCGTATGTGTCGGACTTGGTCGTGAAGGTGATGATCCTCGCGATCCTGGCGCTGAGCCTCGAACTGCTGGTCGGCATGACCGGGCTGGTGAGCCTCGGGCACGCGGCCTTCTACGGCATCGGCGCCTATGCCACGGTGATGGCGTCGGGGCGCGACGGTGGCTCCATCGGCTGGCTGCTGCCGCTGGCGATGGGCTCGGCCGCCGGCTACGCGCTCCTGGTCGGCGCGCTGAGCCTGCGCACACGCGGGGTGTACTTCATCATGGTCACGCTGGCCTTCGCGCAGATGGCTTTCTTCCTGTTCCACGACACCGACTTCGGCGGCGGCAGCGACGGCATCTACATGTACATCCGCCCGGTGCTCGGCCCGATCGACCTCGAAGGCCGCAACACGCTCTTCTATTTCGTGCTGGCTGCGCTGGTGCTCACCTATGCCTTTCTCGCGCTGCTGCGCCGCTCGCGCTTCGGGGCCGCGCTGGCGGGCATCCGCGTGAACGAGCAGCGCATGCGCGCGGCGGGCTTTCCGGTGTACGGCTACAAGCTGGCGGCCTTCGTCATCGCGGGTGCGCTGGCAGGGCTGGCAGGCTTTCTGGTGGCCTCGCGCGACGGCGTGGTCAACCCTGAGCTGATGGCCTGGCACATCTCGGGCGAGATCCTGCTCATGATCATCCTCGGCGGGCTGGGCCACCTGCGCGGCGCCGTCATCGGCGCGACTGCGTTCACGCTGCTGAAGGAGCTGCTGTCCACGCACGCGCTGGTCGGGCCCATGGCGGACCACTGGCAACTGTCGCTGGGCCTGGCGATCATCGTCTTCGTGGCGCTGCTGCCGCGCGGCATCATCGGCATCGCGTCGCGCCTCGGCGGAAAGGCGGCGGCATGAACGGCGCCACGGCTTCTGCGCCCAACGTCGCGGCCCCCGGCGCGCCGCTGCTCGCGGTCGACCAGCTCACGCGCCGCTTCGGCGGGCTGGTCGCGGTCAACGCCGTGAGCCTCGATCTCCACCGCGGCGAAGTGCATGCGGTGATCGGCACCAACGGCGCGGGCAAGTCCACGCTGATCAACATGCTCTCGGGCGAATTGCCGGCCTCGTCGGGCCGCGTGATGCTCGATGGCCAGGACATCACGCAGCGCGCGCAGTTTCGCCGGGCGCTGGCGGGCGTGGGGCGCAGCTACCAGCGCACCACGATCTTTCCGGAATTCACCGTGCACGAGAACTGCCGGCTCGCGGCGCAGGCGGCGCACCCGCGGCCATGGACGCTGTGGCAGGCGTCGAGCGCGTGCGACCGCAGCAATGCCGCTGCCACCGAAGCGCTGGCCGATGCCGGGCTTGCCGATGTCGCGACGCGCATCGCCGGCACGCTGAGTCACGGCGCCAAACGCCAGCTCGAAGTAGCGATGTGCCTGGCCACGCGTCCGCGCGTGCTGCTGCTCGACGAGCCGCTCGCCGGCATGGGCGCCGAGGAAACCGACCGCATGCTGCACCTGCTGGCCAAGCTCAAGTCCACCCACGCGATCCTGCTGGTGGAACACGACATGGACGCAGTGTTCCGCATCGCCGACCGCATCACGGTGATGGTCAACGGCACCGTGATCGCGACCGGCGATCCGGTGTCGATCCGCGCCAACCCCGACGTGCGCACCGCCTACTTGGGCGAAGGCCATTGAGATGTTGAAGATCGAGGCGTTGAACAGCTACTACGGCGACAGCCACATTCTGCGTGGCGTCGATGTCGAGGTGCCGGCCGCCACGTCGGTGGGCCTGCTGGGGCGCAACGGCATGGGCAAGACCACGCTCATCCGGTCGCTGATGGGCTACGTGCGCCCCTCGTCGGGCCGCGTGCAGCTCGACGCGCAGGACGTGACCGGCTGGACGCCCGAGCGCATGGCGCGGCGCGGCATCGGCTACGTGCCCGAAGGACGCGGCATCTTCCCCAACCTGAGCGTGCGCGAGAACCTGCTGATGAGCGCCCGCCCCGGCATCGACGGCCAGCGGGCCTGGACCTTCGACCGCGTGATGACCACCTTTCCGCGGCTCACCGAGCGGCTGTCCCACGGTGGTCAGCAACTGTCGGGCGGCGAACAGCAGATGCTTTCGATCGGCCGCGCGCTCATGACCAACCCGCGCCTCCTGATCCTCGACGAAGCCACCGAAGGCCTGGCGCCGCTGATCGTCATCGAGATCTGGCGCGTGATCGCCGACATCCGCCAAACCGGCATCGCCACGCTGATCGTCGACCGCGACTGGCGCAAGGTGCTGGCCCACACCGACCGCGCCGTGGTGATGGAAAAGGGCCGCATCGTGCGGCACGGAACGTCGCCCGAGTTGACGGCGGCACCGGACGAACTCGAAGCGCTGCTCGGGGTGTGAGCGCGGAACCGAGGCGCGTGCGTGCGCCGCGCTGGGGCTTTCGTCAAACGATCTCGTCCGCCGAAGGGTGGACCGATTCGATGCGCCCGGCCGAAGCGGTCCTGCGATAGCCAGTTTGGCGCCGATCGCCCCGCACTGCACCCTCTTCCCCGCTCGCGTCGGCCAGAATCTTCTGCAGGATGCCGGGCACTTCGAACACGGCGCGGTTGCGCACCCGGCGGGTCGCGGCCCGCAAGCCGTCGAGGTCACGCACCAGCGCCTCGACGGGCGGCCCGACTTTCGTGAAGCTGCTGCAGACCACGCCGACGCCGAGTTCGCGCACCCAGTCGGTGTTGTAGCGCTCCTGCGGCAGCGTGTAGCGGTTGCGCACCACAACCACCGGCAACTCCATCTGCACGGCCTCGCTGAGCGTACCGGGGCCGGGCTTGCCGATCATGAAATCCGAGAGCTGCATGTAGCGCGCGATGTCGGGCGTGAAGCCGAGCACATGCCTGGGCACCGACGACGGTAACCCAGCGAGCGTGCGTGCGAGGCGCCCGTTGTGGCCGCAGGCCAGGATCAGCTGCATGCCACTCAGACGCTTGGCAATGCCGATCATCGCCGCCGAGCCGTGACCACCGAATAGCACCAGGCCGGTCGGCCGGTCCGGGTCCAGCCCCAGCGCCGATCGCTCTGCCGCGCGATCGAGCGGCGGCCGCTCGTAGAAGTCGGGACGGATCAGCATGCCCGACGTGGCATGGATGCGGGACTCGGGCAGCCCGGCCGCGCGCGCCTGCGCGACCGCGCGTGCCGATCCGCAGACCACATGCTGCGGCGCTTCGCTTTCGATCCAGAACCGGGGAGGAAGGTCCGCCAGATCGGTCATGACGGTCACATAAGGAACGCCCGGCAGCGTCGCCTGCAGCGCCTCGCACAACACGCGGTTGAAGTTCGGGATCAGCGACACGACCATGTCGGGTTCGTTCGCCAGCCAGTGCGCCTGGACGAGCCGCGACATCGGCGAGTGGCCCCAGCGGATGAGCGCCTGCAGCAAGCGGAGCTCCTGCGCGAGGCCGAGGGTCCAGCCTCTCGCGAGGCGCTGGTTGTAGAAGTCCTCCGGATCGATGCCCGTGAGGTTGCCGAACGCATCGGCTGGATCGAGCACCTCGCGCAGGTTGAGCAGCCGCACCTCCCAAGGCAGACCGGCCCGAGCGATCGCCGCCTCCAACGCAAGGGCCGACGCGCGGTGTCCGCCACCGGCGTTGAAGTAGACGAGGTCGACCTTGATCATGGCGCGCTCGGGCAAGGCGCCTGCGTCGCGCTCACGCGTGCACGGGAGTCGGCCGGGCGTCGGCGCGCTGCGACTGCCTCGCGGCCAGGAAGCTCGGCGCACATTGGAGGATTTCCAACGTGCCGTCGGCGTGCTCCGCGAGCGCAGTGAGGCTTTCGACCCAGTCGCCGTCGTTGGCGTAGAGGATGCCGTCGATGTCGCGCAGTTCGGCATGATGGATATGGCCGCAGACCACGCCTTGCAGGCCGCGCTTGCGCGCCTCTTTGGCCAGCGCATTCTCGAAATCGCCCACGTAGCTGACGGCCCGCTTGACCTTGGCCTTGAGGTACTTCGACAGCGACCAGTAGGGCAGGCCCAACCTCGCGCGCAGCGAGTTCAGGTGCCGATTGAGCTTGAGCGTGAACTCGTAGAGCGAGTCGCCGACGTGCGCGAGCCATTTCGCGCACTGGATGACGCCGTCGAACAGGTCGCCATGCACGACCCACAGCCGGCGGCCGTCCGCGGTTTCGTGAACCCATTCTTCGGCGACCTCGATGCCGCCGAAGCTGTGGTCGAGGTACTTGCGCGCGAACTCGTCGTGGTTGCCCGGGATGAAGATCACGCGCGTGCCTTTGCGGGCCTTGCGCAGCAGTTTCTGGATCACGTCGTTGTGCGATTGCGGCCAGTACCACTGACGCCTGAGCTGCCAGCCGTCGATCACGTCGCCGACCAGGAACAGCGTGTCGCACTCGGTGTGCTTGAGGAAATCCAGCAACGCCAACGCCTGGCAGCCCGGCGTGCCGAGGTGCAGATCGGAAATCCAGAGCGTCCGGTAGTGCTTCGCCGGAGGCTCGGCTTCGTCCTCGTCGGCGTCGACATGACTCCCGGCCCGCCACGATCCGAGAAGAGCGTCTTCGCGTTTCATGGACCGCATGGTTCTCGACCCGCATGACGCCGCCGAGTCGAAGCGGTGAAGCTTCGATGACATGCCTCCCACACGCTCTGGGCACGGCACCCGGACCCGACGAGCGAAGGCGGCTGAGACGCGAACGGCCGGCCGACGATCTCCTGGTGCGTGTCCCGGGAACCTAGTCTCCAACCGCCTCGACGATGGCGATCTCGACTTCGCCCACACCCTGCTTGCGCCGGTAGGCCGCGGCGCTCTGGTAGGCGGGCGATTCGAAGGCGGCCACGGCCTGGTCGAAGCTGGGGAACTCGATCACCACGAAGCGAGAGAAGTGGGCCGGCCCTTCCATCACCTGGAAGCGGCCGCCGCGCGCCTGGATCTTGCCGCCGTGCGCCGCGATGATGGCGGGCACCTCGTCGGCGTATTTCTTGTATTCGACGGGGTCGTCGATGCGCCCGCGCGCGATCCAGTAAGCCTTGTTCGTCATGGTCGGTCCTCTATCGTCGGAGTGAATTGGCCAGGTCGGGCAGCCAGGTGGCGATCTGCGGAAACACCGCGATCAGCACGATCGCCGCGAGCAGCGCCATCCAGTAGGGCGCGGCACCGCGAAAGATCTCGCCGGTGGAAAGATCGGGCTCGCCCGCCACTGCTGCCTTGACGGTGAACACCAGGATGCCGAAGGGCGGCGTCAGCAGGCCGGTTTCGATCGCGATGATGCCGAGCACCGCGAAGGCGATCGGGTCGAAGCCCAGCGCCACCGCCACGGGCGCGAACACCGGCACCGTGAGCAGGATGATCGAGATCGAATCGATGATGCAGCCGAGCACGAACCACACCGCCACCATGAGCGCCAGCACGACGAAGGGCGACAGGCCCGCGTGCACGAAGAATTCCTTGGCGGCACCGGTGATGCCGGTCATGGCGAGGATGCGCGAGTAGAGCTGCGCGGTGACGAGCAGCAGCAACAAGGGCGCGGAGGTGCGGCCGACCGACAGCACTGCTTCGAGCACCTCCTTGCCGCGCATGCCGCGCGCCAGGGCCAGTGCGAGCGCCAGCGTGGCGCCGACGCCGGCCCCTTCGGTCGGCGTGAAGAAGCCGAGCCAGATGCCGCCCAGCACCAGCACCACCAGGCACAGGATGCCGAGCGTGCTCCAGAGAATCGTCCGCAGGTCCGCCACCGCGTGCTGCTCGTTGGCCAGCCGCGCTTCCTGCTGGATGCGCGGCAGGTGGTCGCCCTCCCCCACGCGCTCCGGCCGCGTCTTGGCGACCCACACGATGTAGCCGATGTAGAGCAGCACCACCAGGAGGCCCGGCACGATGCCGGCGATGAACAGCCGGCCGATCGCCAGCTCGGTGAGCACACCCCAGACGATCATGAGGACCGACGGCGGGATCAGCATGCCGAGGCAGGCGCTGCCGGCGATGCAGCCCAGCGAGAACTTGCGCTCGTAGCCGAAACGGCGCATTTCGGGGTGCGCGATCTTCGAGAACGCGGCCGCTGCCGCGATCGACACGCCGGTGACGAAGGCGAACACCGCGTTGGCGAGCACGGTCGCCACGCCGAGCCGCCCGGGCACGCGCCGCGAGAGCCGGTCGACGAGCGTGAAGAGATCGCGAGCGGCGCCGCACTTGGCAAGGAACTCGCCCATCAGCATGAACAGCGGGATCACCGCGAAGATGTAGTCGCGCAGCGCCTCGTAGGCGGTGCTGGCGGTGAAGCTCTTGACGGTCTCGATGTCGCCATTGACCAGGTAGATCCCGAGCAGGCTGGTGACGCCCAGCGAGACCGCGATGTGAAAGCCGCAGAACACGAGGCCCAGGAGCACCGTGACCAGCACGACCATGTCGGTGGCATTGAACATGCGCGCGTCCGGTCAGTGCGAGGCCTGCGAGCTCGGCGGCGGCTCGCCCGTCAGCGCGTCGCGAACGTGGCCCGCCAGCGTCACCAGGTAGCTGGTGGTGGCGAGCGCGGTGCCGATGACGAGCGCGTAGCGTGTCGGCCAGGCGGGCACCCGCAGGGCGCCCTCGCCTTCGAACTCGTTGCTGGCCCACGCGTGCAGCGCCGGTTCGAGGCTGCCCCAGCACAGGAAGGCGAAGAACGCGGCGCCGAGCAGCGCCCCGAGCGCCGCCATCCAAGACTGCGCGGCCGGCGGCAGGTGCTTGACCAGCGCGTCGACGTTGAGCATGCCCCCCGAACGGATCGCATAGCCGGCCTGCATGAAGCAGATGATGACGATCGAGGTCGACACGATCTCGGGCGTGCCCTTGACCGGTGAATTGAAGACCACCCGGCCGAGCACGTCGGCCACGACCAGGAAGCACAGCAGAAAAGCCAGCACGGCAGCAGCGTAGAGAAAGGCGCGCGCGATGGCGTCGTTGATTCGCGTCAACATCGGTCGGGTCGGGTCGGATCAGGTCGGAGCCGGTCGGAACGGAGGCCGGCCTACTTGATCGGGTAGCGAACGGGCCACTTGTAGCCCATCTTCTCCGCCTCTTCGAGCGTCAGCTTGAGCACCTGCGTGGCCGGAAGCCCCTGCTTGTCGAGCTCGGTGGCGCGCTGCTGCGGCCAGTCGGTGAGCGACTTCGCCCAGTCGAGCCGCACCGAGTCCGGCACGGCCTTGACGACCGCGCCGACCTGCTTGAGCTCGGCGATCTCCTTCGGGTAATTGGCTTCGTTGACGCTGCCGGTCATGGTTTCGTATTCGCGCGCGACCTCGACGATGATGTCCTGCACGTCCTTGGGCAGCCGGGCGAAGCGGGCCTTGTTCATGGTCAGGCCGTGCCAGGTGATCGAGCCGAAGCCGACCTCGGTGTAGTACTTGGCCACTTCGGTGAGCTTGAACTTGGTCCAGCCCGAGGGGAACATGATCCAGCCGTTGTAGACGCCGGTCTGCATCGACGTGTAGGCCTCGGGCAGCGACGACTGCACGGCGGTCGCGCCGGCGAACTCGAGCCACTTGAGGTTGAGCCCGGCACCGGCGATCTTGCGGCCCTTGAGGTCGGCGACGGTGTTCCAGTCGAAGGTGGTGCCGATGTTGTAGCCCGTGTCGGCGATGAGGGCCAGCAGGCGCTGGTTGAACTTGTCCTCCAGCACGCGGGTCATGTAGGGCACCTTGTCGTACACGGTGCGCGCCAGCTTGACGCTCATCACCGGACTCATGGTGCCGAAGGGCAGGATGACCTGGAACGAATGCAGCGGCAGGTTGGACGGCTCGAAGCCGAAGTTGTAGCCGCCGATGTCGATGATGCCGGACTGCACGCCTTCGAGCGTGTCGGCCACCTTGACCATGGTGCCGCCGTAGCCCTCGATGAACTCCACCTTGTGCGCCCTGCGCGCGGCCACGCGCTTCGTCACCTCGGGCACGAAGAAGCTCTGCAGCAACGACACGTAGGTGTTGGCCGTGGGGTGGCCCGAGGCGATGCGCAGCTTGATCTCTTCGGCGTGCGCGACGCCGGCCGGGAGGGCCAGGGCGGCGGCGGTCGCCAGGGTGTAGGCGGAAAAAGTCCTTCTGCTCGTCATGTCTCTTGTCTCCTGTTGGATGTTCTTGTCGGGGCAGCCAGGCTCGCCTTCGAGGGCGCGCTCCGGGAAGGTCGGAATCAGGGAATGATCAGGATCGATCCTTTCGTGCGGCCGGCTTCGAGGTCGCGATGCGCCTGGGCGATGTCGGCCATGGCGTAGCGCTGCGTGGCCGCGACGCTCAGCACGCCGCGCGCCACGAGGTCGAACACCGCGGCCGCCGAGGCCTGCAGCTCGTCGGTGCTGGCGATGTAGGTCACGAGCGTGGGCCGCGTGAAGTAGAGCGAGCCCATCTTCTGCAGCAGCGGCGGCTCGACGGCCGGCGGCACGCCCGTGGTGGTGCCGAACGACACGAAGAGCCCGCGCGGTGCGAGCGAGTGCAGCGACTGTTCGAAGGTGTTCTTGCCGACCGAGTCGTAGACCACCGGCACGCCGTGCCCGCCGGTGAGCGCCTTGACGCGGACGACCACGTCCTCGCTGTGGCGGTCGATGCATTCGGCATAGCCGTTGGCCAGCGCCAGCGCGACCTTCTCCGGACCGCCGGCGATGCCGATCATGCGCGCGCCCAGGTGTCGTCCCCACTGGCCGGCGAGCAGCCCCACGCCGCCGGCCGCCGCGTGGAACAGCACCGCTTCGCCGGGCTGCACCGCATGGCAGCGGTTGAGCAGGTATTCGACCGTCATGCCCTTCATGAGCAACGACGCGGCCACGTCGTCGCTCACGCCGTCGGGCGTGCGCACCAGGCGGTCGGCAGGCATCAGGCGATGGGCCGCACACGCGCCGGGCGCCCCGCCGCCGTAGCAGACGCGGTCGCCTTCGCGCCACTGCGAGACGCCGGCGCCGACGCGCTCGACCACGCCGGCGGCTTCGGTGCCCAGGCCGGAGGGCAGCGGCAGCGGATAGAGGCCGGAGCGGTGGTAGATGTCCTGGTAGTTGAGGCCGATGGCCGTCTGGCGCACGAGCACCTGGCCGGCGCCGGGCTCGGGCACGTCGATGGTCTCGACCGCCAGGACCTCGGGTCCGCCCTGCGCGTGGATCTGAACGGCTTGCGTCTGCATGGTCAGCTGGCTTTCTGCGTCGTCGGGTCGGCGGCGGGGGTGGCGGCCGGGTTGGCACCGGTGCTGGTCCATTCCGGCACGCGGCCGGCGCTCACCGCCTCGGCCGCGGTGAAGTTGAGTTCGACCTTGATGCCGTTGATCGGCTCGCGCATGAAGAGCTGGTACAGGTCGGAGTTGTGCGCCTTGCGCTCGCTGAACTCGACGCCGTTGCGGGTCAGCCGCTCGATGAACTCCAGCATGCCTTCGCAGTTGAAGCACACGTGGTCGATGCGCCCGGAGCCCGGCGCGCCGGCGGCCGAGTAGTCCTCGCCGTCCTTGTCGCTGGGCGTGCGCAGGTAGGTGTCCTGGTGCGCCGAGTGGCGCGCCTTGCCGATGTGCACCACGTCCTGCTCGCCGATGTAGAGCCAGTGCACCGGAAAGCCGAACTCCGGGTGGTAGCCGCTGCGAAAGCCGAGGTTGTCGACGAACCAGTCGCGCGTGGCGTCCGGGTCGTGGGTGAGGATCAGGATGTGCTCCATGAAGCGAAGGCCCATCGTCGTCTCCTTGTGGTCGTGGGTTGCCGGATTCAGCGCCGGTGCTCGGCCGTGATCGGGTTGGTTTCGCCGGTCTCGGTGAGGGTGCGGGTCGGCGCCGTGGACGCATAGGTCCAGAAGATCTTCATGGGCTCGGTGGCGGACACGTTGCGGAAGCGGTGCGACAGGTTGGCCGGCAGCCAGGTGGTGTCGAGGGCCTTCAGCGGATGCTCGGCGCCGCCTTCGATGTCGAGGATGGCTTCACCCTGCAACAGCATCACGCTCTCTTCGCAGTTGTGGCTGTGGAACGGGATCGCCGTGCCGGCCGCGAATTCGGTGATGCCGTTGACGAAGCCGGTGGCGCCGGTGCCCGGGCCGACCAGCGGCGTGGTGCGCGCGCCGCCGCCGCGGTCGTGGCTCTTCAGTTGGTCGGGCCGCAGGACGGCGGGTTGGGGGGTGTGCGTGTCGGCGCTCATGGTCGGCTTTCTGGCTTGGCTTTGCGGGGTCACGATTTCGCCGTAGCGGGCGGCACCACGGCGGGGCCGGTCCAAACGGTCTTGATGTTGCAGAACTCGTGCAGGCCGAGCGTGCCGAGTTCGCGGCCGTAGCCCGACTGCTTGCTGCCGCCGAAGGGCAGGCGCGGGTCGGACGCGACCATGCCGTTGACGAACACGGCGCCGGCGTCGATCTCGCGGGTGAGCCGTTGCGCGAGCGCGAGGTCGGCGGTCCAGAGGGCGGCGCCCAGGCCGAACTCGGTGCCGTTGGCGACTGCCACGGCCTCTTCGGCGTTGCGCACGCGCAGGATTGCGGCGGCGGGGCCGAAGGTTTCCTGCCGCGCGGCGGTCATTCCGGGCTTGACATGATCGAGCACGGTGGGTGGATAGAACGCGCCCTTGCCGGAGGGCATCTGCCCCCCGAGCCGGAGCGTGGCGCCCTCTTCGACGGTGGCCTGCACCTGCGCATGCAGTTCGTCGCGCAGGTTGCGGCGCGCCATGGCGCCCTGCGTGACGCCGTCCTCGCGCGGGTCGCCCACCACCAGCTCGGACGCGAGCGCGCAGAAGGCGTCGGCGAAGGCATCGGCGATGGCGTCCTCGACGATGAAGCGCTTGGCCGCGATGCAGCTTTGCCCGGTGTTCTGGAAGCGGGCCTTGACCGCGACGGCCGCCGCGGCCTGCACGTCGGCGTCGGCCAGCACGATGAACGGGTCCGACCCGCCGAGTTCGAGCACCTGCTTCTTCAGCGCGTTCGCCGCCTGCGAGGCGAGCTTGCGGCCCACCGGGGTCGAGCCGGTGAAGGTGACGGCGGCGATGCGCGCGTCGTCGATCAGCGCGGGCACGGCCGACGAGCCGACCAGCAAGGCGGTGAAGAGCCCCGCCGGCGCGTCGGCATCGGCGAACACGCGCTCGATGGCCAGCGCGCACTGCGGCACGTTGGACGCGTGCTTGAGCACCAACGCATTGCCGCCCGCGAGCACCGGCGCCGCCGCGCGCATGACTTGCCAGAACGGGTAGTTCCACGGCATCACGGCCAGCACCAGGCCGAGCGGGTCGTACACGATGCGGCTGTCGGTGGCGCTGCTGGCGACCACCTGGTCGGCCAGCATCGCGGGCGCGTGCTCGGCGTAGTAGTCGAAGTTCCAGGCGCACTTCTCGATCTCGCCGCGGGCCTCGGCCAGCGGCTTGCCCATTTCGAGCGTCATCAGCATGGCGAGGGCGTCGCGCTGCTCGCGCAGCGTAGCCGCGACACGGCGCAGCACGCCCATGCGTTCGTCGACCGGCGTGCCGCGCCAGCGCTTCTGCGCCGTGGCGGCGTGCGTGAGGCGCTCGTCGATGGTGTCGGGAGAGGTCTCGTCGAAGCGCGCCAGCACTTCGTCGGTGGCGGGGTTGAAGGATTCGATCATGGCGGGTGGGAACGGTCGGAAAACGAGGAGGGGAATGAATCAGTCCGGCTTGATGCCGTTGTCCTGCATCAGCTTGCGGTACATCTCGAACTGCGCCTTGGTGGCTTCGCCGAGTTCCTGCGCGCTGCTGCCGCGCAGCGTCACGCCCTGCTCGACGATGCGGGCGCGCGTGTCGGGGTCGGCCAGCGCGGTGCGCACTTCGGCATTGAGTCGCTCGACGATGGGCTTGGGCGTGCCGGCGGGCACCACCATGGCGAACCACGAGTTGAAGAAGAAGCCCTTCAGGCCCGATTCGTCGATGGTCGGCACGTCCGGGTATTGCTTGAGGCGCTCGTGCGTGGCCACGGCCAGCAGGCGCACCTTGTGGGCCTGCAGCAGCGAGGTGACGGTGCCCATGCCCTGCATGGCGGCATCGACCTCGCCGGCCGCGACGGCCACCGCCGCCGGCGTCGCGCCCTTGTACGGAACGTGCAGCATGTCGAGCCCGCCGGCGCGGCTGGCGAAGAGCACCATGCCGATGTGCTGCGGGCTGGCGTTGCCGCCGGAACTGAAGCGCAGCTTGCCGGGCGAGGCCTTGGCCGCGGCAATGAAATCGGCGGCCGTCTTGTAGGGCGAGTCGACGCCGACCACCAGACCCCATTCGATGGTGCCGACCAACGACAGCGGGTCGAAATCCGTCAGCGCATTCCAGGGCGCCTTGGGCTGCACGTGCGGCACCATGGTGAGGATGCTGTCGTTGAAGCCGCCGAGGGTGTAGCCGTCCGGCGCGGCCTTGGCCACGCGGTCCGCGCCCAGCAGGCCCGAGGCGCCGGGCGTGTTCTCGATCACGATCGACTGGCCGAGGCCCTGCGACATCTTGGCCGACAGCACGCGCGCCGCCACGTCGACCGCGCTGCCCGCGGCCAGCGGGATGATCATGCGGATCGGTTTGTTCGGGTAGGCGGACTGGGCATGGATGCCGGTGGCGGCGGCGAACGCCAGCAGCGCTGCGACGGCACCTCGGACGAGGATCTGCGGGGTGGTTCTCATGGCGTGTCTCCTGTCTTTTTCGTGTGCCGGCGATCAGGCCTCGGCGGCGGCGGGGTTGTGCAGCGTCCGCAGCGGGTCGATGCCGAGCTCGCGCGCCAGCGCATCGAGTTCGGCGTGCAGATTGGTGGCGATCGGAATGCCCGCTTCGGCATAGTCCCTGCGCCGCTCGTGGCTCTGCTCGCCCGGCAGGAAGATGCGCTCGACGCCGGGCAGGCGCTCGCTGTCGCGGATGTCGCGCACCAGCCGGTCGACCGCCGCCTTGAAGAATTGCGGCTCGCCGAAAGCCTTGAGATCGATGACCAGGATCGCCTGGCCGGTGTTGGTCGGCGTGGTGTGGTCGCGGTTGAAGTCGACCACCTCGCGACCCATGGCGGCGCCCTGCAGCGTGCCGGCCAACAGGCCGACGATGAGCGCCAGGCCGTAGCCCTTGTGGCCGCCGATCGGCAGCAGGAAGCCTTCATCGGCGCGCTGCGGGTCGAGCAAGGGGCGGCCCTCGCGGTCGATCATCCAGCCTTCGGGCATCGCTTCACCGCGCTTGGCCTTGGCCTTGACCTTGCCGTAAGCGGTGACCGTGGTCGCCATGTCGAGCAGCACCGCGGGCTCGTCGCCGGCCGGGATGCCGGCTGCGATGGGGTTGGTGGACAACAGCATGCTCGTGCCGCCCCACGGCGGCAGATGGTTGGCATTGCCGACCGCGAAATACAGGCCGATCATGTCGTGCGCGATCGGCATGCGGGCATAGAGCGAGGCCGGCCCGGCATGGTTGCTGGAGCGTGCGCCGACCCAGGCCACGCCCGCGGTGCGTGCCTTTTCGATCGCCAGCTCGGCCGCGCGCGACACCACCAGGTGCCCCATGCCGTTGTCGCCGTCGACCACCGCCATGGCAGCGCGCTCGTGGACGATGCGGATGTCGGGCCGGGTGTTGATGCCGCCGGCCTGGATGCGTTTGACGTACTGCGGCAAGCGGATCGCGCCGTGGCCGTCGGAGCCCTGCAGATCGGCATCGGCCATCAGGCCGCCGACCTTCTCGGCATCCGCCTGCGGGAGCCCGACGCGTTCCAGTGCGGCGGCGATGAATCGCTTCAAGGGGGCGTGGCCGACGCGCGTCGAGCTCGAGTCTGTGGTCATGGAAAGGCGCTGGCGGTAAGAGGCAGGCAGCGTGGCGCGATGCCCCGCCTGCGAGAAGTTCGAGGCCGCAGTCTAGGAAGCGGGTTCGTGCGCGTCCAATGCCGAATTCGTTCGCTGCCATCTTGGAATGAGATGGCAGGTTGCCAGTCGCTCTTGGAGCTGCGCGCTCTTCATGCGCGATGCGTCGAGCGGCCCGGCGAGCGCGTGGCCCCGCGCTCGAGCGGCAGGCTGCTAGCGGGCCGGCATCTGACGTTCGGTGGCGCGCTGTGTGCGGCGCCCCGCACCGAGCGAAAACACGCCGCGCCGGGCCAGCTCGGCGAACTCGGCCTGCACCAGTTCTTTCATGACCGCGATGCCCGCCGCGGGCCGCAGCTCCGTGCGCGTGGCCAGCATCAGGATGCGGCTCAACGGGATCCCCGACACCTCCGAGAAGGTCACGCTGCGCAACGCCCGCGCGTCCGACGCGAACACCGACACGGGCATCAGGGTCGCGCCGCTGCCGCGCAGCACGAGCTCGCGGATGGAATCAATGGAGTCGATCTCGGCCTGCACCTGCAGCGTGGCGCCGAGCGCGGCCAGCTGACGCTCGACGATGCCGCGATGGAGCTTGGAGATCAGCACCGGCACGGCCGACAGTTGCTCGGGCGTGATCACCGCGCCGCGCTTTTGCGCGAGCGGACTCACCAGCGCGAAGGGTTCGCCGACCAGCGGTTGCAGGGCGAAGGGCTTGTCGGTTTCAGGGCTGGTGACCACCGCCACGTCGATCAGGCCGCGGTGCAGCCAGTCGAGCAGCACGGGCGTGAAAGCCTCGCGCACGCTGAGCTTGATGCCGGTGGGCGAGCGCTGGCAGCGTTCATACAGGCCCGGCACCAGCACGCGCCCCAGCGTGGGCGAGGTGCCCAGCGTGACCATGGCTTCGGCGTGCGGGCCACCGTCGGACAAATGACCCCGGATGCGCGAGGCTTCGTCGAGGATCTTGGTGGCCGAGTCGTAGAGTGCCACACCCGCCGGCGTCAGCCGCACACCGCGCGGCAGGCGCCGGATGAGCGCGACGCCCAGGTCGTCTTCGAGCACGCGGATGTGCCGACTGAGTGCCGACTGCGCCACGCAGACGCGCTCGGCCGCTGCGGTGAAGCTGCCGGCTTCGGCGATCGCCACGAAATAGCGCAGTGCGCGCAGGTCCATCGAGGTCTTCCGTTGATCGAGACCCGCCGCCTGCGCTGGACCGAGCCAGCTTGAAATGATATGCCAACGATGGCGGCGAGGCCGCCTCGGGCCTGCGCCTGGCTCAGGCTGCGCCCGGCTGGCCTGCTTGAAGACCGGCGGGTGAGCGGGCGGACTCGAGGCGCTGGCCGTTCTGGCCGTCCTGCCCGTTCTCTCGGTTCTGCTCCGGCCGACCCGCCGGCTCGGACATGCCGCGCTCCACCGCTTCAGGCACCGTCGCGATGTGAACCGTGCGCGTGGGAAAGGCGAAGTCGACGCCGATCGCGGAAAGCTCGCGCATCAGTTGCAGATTGAGCCTCTGCTGCTCGTCCATGTAGAGCCCGAAGTCCGGGTCTTTCACGTAGTAGACGACTTCGAAGTCGAGCGAGCTGTCGCCGAAGCCCTGGAAGTGGGCGCGATCCAGGCGCAGCTTGTCGCGTTCCCCGATGAGGCGCTTGACGATGCCGGGCACCGCTTCGGCCTGCTCGGGCGTGGCGTCGTAGGTGATGCCGAACTTGAACACGATGCGCCGCTCGGCCATGCGCTTGTAGTTCTTCACCACCTGCTTGAGCAGGTCGGTGTTGCCGACGATGATCTGCTCGCCGCTCAGGCTGCGGATGCGGGTGGTCTTCAGGCCGATGTATTGCACCGAGCCCAGGTTGGAATCGAAGGCAATGAAGTCACCGACTTCGAAGGGCTTGTCGACCGCGATCGACAGCGACGCGAACAGATCGCCCAGCACGTTCTGCACGGCCAGGGCGATCGCGATGCCGCCCACTCCCAGGCTGGCGACGAAGGCGGTGATGTTCACGCCCAGGTTCGACAGCACGGCCAGCAGCACGGTGGCCCACAGCAGCGTGCGCAGCGACCACGACAGGAGCGTGGCCGACGCGCTCACCTGCGTCATGCCCGCGGTGCTGTGGAGTTCCTGGTAGCGCTTGAGGCCGACGGTGATGGCCCGCGTGAGCCAGACGCCGAGCTGCATCGCCAGCGCGATGAACCACAGATGGCTGACGCGCGAATTCCAGCGATCGGACAGGTCGAGCATGCTGACGCCGATCAGCACCGACGCGAGCACCAGGAAGATGCGGTTGGTGGCTGCGATCACTTCGACCAGGCTGTCGTCGAAATGGTTGGCGGTGCGCGCCGTGATCTTGCGCATGCGACCGATCGCGAAGCGCAGCACCACGCTGATGATCAGATAAGAGCCCAGCGAGACGGCGACCGCCAGGCCGATGTTGGTCAGCGAAACGCCGAGGAAGGTGAGGTTGTCGAATTGCGAGAAATACTCTGTCATGCAGGTGGGGCCTTGGAAGACATTGCGGTTCTGGAAAGCGCTCGGTGGCGGCGGGCGACCGGGGCGGCACCGGCAAGCGATGCCGATTCCGGCAAGAACGCAGCCCGGCGAGTACTGCGAGGGTTGCGGCCTTCAAGGCGCCGCGTTGCATGCCATGCGATGACGGCCTGCACGTCCGGCAAGGGACGGGTGTTCGAATTTTCCCACGAACGACAAAAGCGCCGCTCGGCAGCGCCCATTGCGGCTTCGGGGTGGATCCAGGCGACCGAGGGCGGCGTCAGGCCATGCGCCCGTACCAGACGAGCGACAGCGTGGCGGCAGCCAGTGCCAGCAGCGCCGACAGCAGCGCCAGCGGGCCGGCAAGCTCGGTTTCACGTGTCTGCACCTGCAGGCGGGAACCGAGGTTCTGATAGACGCCGCGCAGCGCTTCGGCAGTGCCTGCGTGGTGGTATTCGCCGCCGGTCATGCGGGCCACTTCGCGCAGCGTCGGCTCGTCGAGCTTCATGTAGATCGCCATGCCGTCGGGTGTGCTGACGTCGCCGTCCACCGTGCCCAGGCCGACCACGTAGATGCGCACGCCGCGGTCGGCGGCCATCCGGGCCGCCTGCAGGGTGTCGACGCCGGTGGTGCGGCGGCCGTCGCTCAGGAGGATGATGGCGGCCGCGTCGTAGGACCCCGGCGGCACAGGCGCAACCTGTGTGGGCGGCGGTCGGGCGCGGTCGTCGAGGTTGCGGCCACGCGTCATCCGGCCTAGCGTCAGGCTGGAAAGATCGATGTGTTGCTCCGGAAAGAGCTCGGCCAGGCACAGCACGATGGCGTCGCCAACGGCAGTGCCGATCTGCATCTGGAAGGCGTCGATGCTCGCAACGAGCGAGTCGCGATCCAGCGTGGGCCGCTGCACCATCTGGCTGCTGCCCGCGAAGGTGACCAGCCCAACCTCGATGCGGGCCGGCAGGTCCTTGAGGAAGAGCTTGGCCGCATCCTGCGCGGCCACGATCCGGCTGGGCTTGACGTCGGTGACGCGCATGCTGAGCGACACGTCGATGGCCAGCAGAATGGTCGACCGCGCCCACGGCAACGGAACGCGCGCCACGGGCCTTGCGGCGGCGAGCAGCAACCCCGTGCAGGCCAACAGAAACAGCGCAGGCGGCAGGTGGCGTCGCCAATGGCGCCCAGCGCTCGCGGCACGCACGACGCCGAGGCTGCTGTAGTGCAGCGCCGCCTTGCTGCGGCGCCGCAGCAGCCACACGTAGGCGGCCACCAGCAGCGGAAGCGCCAGCAGGTACCACAAGACGTCGGGCCACAGGAAGGACATCGGCAAGCGCGTTGCGTGGGGCGAGCGAAGGGGTGCGCGCAGGGCACTTGCGTCGCAGCAGCATCGTGCACGCGAATCACGCCGGGCGCAACGCACACACCAAGCGTGGGGTCGCAGCGCACTCGCAAGGGCCGTCTGCGCTCCCTCGCGCTGCATCGCGCTGCATCGCGCAGGGTTGTCGTGCCCTCGGTCGCGTGGTCGGTCGCGCGCTCGGCGACGGCAAGTAGCGCGAGTCGATACCGCTGCATTCCGACGCTGACCGATGCGCGCAGGCTTCCTAGAGTGCGACCATGAATCCGCTCACCCCACTCTCCACAGGCGTCCGTTTCTTCCAGCGCCACGAGGCGGCCAGCGCACACCACCGCACCCGCGCGGACGATCTGGAAGAGCCCGATTGGGCCAGCTCTGTCCACGGGCCAGCGCCGCGCTCGACGCCTCAGGAGTGGCGCTTCTGTTGCTTTCTTCTCTGCATGGCCATGACGGCCCTGCCACTGCTCTGCATTCGCTGGACCTCGACCGACGCCGGGCAACGCGCCTCGATGGTCGGCGATGCAATCCTCCTGGCGCTGCCGGTCGCGCTGCCCCTCCCCTTTCTCTTGCTGGCGTGCATCAGCGCGCTGGTCTTTCATCCCGCATCGCGCACACGCGAAACCTGGGCCAGCTTTCTGGCTGCGCTGGCCATCGGCGCCGCGGCCGCGTGCGCAGTGGCGAGCTAACGAGGCGCGCCGCGCTTGTTGTCGCGACGCATCTTGGGGGCGTCTTCGTCCTCGAACAACTTGTCCAGTTGCTGACCGATGCGCGCGCCGATGGCGGTACCGACACCGGGCAGCACCGCCGAGCCGACCGCCGCACCGGCCAGCGCCTTGCCGGTCAGCGACAGCGTCGGGTCGTCGAGCGTGCCGCCGAGCTTGAGCGGCATGCCCACCACGCCGTCCACGATGTCGACCGCGGCCTCGCCGTCCAGCTTTCGATTGAGCACCGTGGCGCTTCCGCTCGCTAGAAGAAATCCGGAGCGCGCTCGCAGGTCGGTGTAGCGCATGACCGTGCCGTCCGGTGTGACCTGGGTGTCGAGGGTGCCGACGAGTTCGTCCAGCGGGGTCTGCCCACCGCGCACCGTTCCTGCCGAGCGAACGGCGGCCGCGAGATCGAAGCCGTCCAGACGCGCCGGTTTGACGCTGAACCGGGTGCGCGTATGAAGCCGGCCGGCGAGTTGCGGCAGACTTTCGCCCTCGGCATCGACCACGGTCCGACCGGCCACGGTCCCTTGAACCGCGCTGCGGCGCTTGAAGGCACGGAGCATTTGCGCGATGTCCACGCCCTTGGCCTCGAGGCGGGCGACGAGATGCAGCCGGTTGTCGGACAGCGATTCGAGTTCGGCCTCGCCGCTCCACGTGCCACCGCCGACGTGGACGACGGCCTGCCAACGGTCCTCGCTGCCCTGGCGCTCGAGAACGAGCCGCGCCTCGGGCGTCGCATCGGAACGCCAGGCTTCGGCCTTGCGCGGCCGCCAGCCCGCATCGAAGTCGACGTCGGCGTCGTACGCCAGCCCGATGTCGCGACGGTCGATCCACGTGATGTCGCGCAGCTTCAAGTGCCGAACCGGGACGTCGCCGAAGTGCCAGCTGCCGCTCACCGCAGCCAGGGGATGGCTGGAATCCCAGCGGCCCCTGAATGCGCGGACCGAGCTGCTCGGCAGGACGACGCCATCGACTTCGATCGTGTCGACGGCGAGCCGGCGCTGCCAGAGTTCACCGAGCCTGGGATACAACACGATTCGCCGCACCGTGATCGGCGCCGGCTGCGCCGTGGCGACGTCGCTGATGACGATGGCCGGCGTGGGCCGAAGCGTCCACTGCACGCCGCCCACGCGCAGGGCCACGCCGGTGGCTTTCTCGAAGCGCGCGCCGACATCTCGCGCCAGGTCGGCTTCGGAAGGCAGCAATACCCATGCGACCAGAAAGAGGCCACCCACCAGCACCGCCAGCGCGATCGCCGTGCGGGTCAACCATCGTGCAGCGCGTGTCATGGTCGGAGCTTAGCGCTGCCGACGCGTCGGCGCGCATCGAAATGCCCGCGTCGCTATAGTCGAAAGCGCACTGACACGGAGAACGCGCATGCCCATCTGGCAAAAGGATATTTCGATCGACGCACTGACGCGCAGCCATCTCGGCACGGCCCCGGCGCATCTCGGCATGGAGTTTCTCGAGGTCGGCGACGATTTCATCAGAGGGCGGGTACCGGTCGATCAGCGCACTCGCCAGCCTTTCGGCATCCTGCACGGCGGTGTGTCGGTGGTCCTTGCAGAAACCCTCGGCTCGTGTGGCGCTCACTATTCATGCCCGGAGGGCCGACGGGCCGTGGGCCTCGACATCAATGCCAATCACATCAAGTCGACGAACTCGGGCTGGGTCACGGGCGTCGCGCGGCCCGTGCACCGCGGCCGCACCACGCAGGTGTGGCAGATCGACATGACCAACGATGCGGGCGAGCTGACCTGCGTGTCGCGCATCACCATGGCGGTGCTTGCGCTCAAGAGCTGAACGCGAGTCGGCTAGGTGCTGGCAATCAGGCGGCGCGGGACAGAACGCGTGCGGTACAGCGCTTCGACCCGGCTCATGAGTTCATCGAACAGTCCGCGGGCATCGAGCACCATGCGGGCGACCGGATAGCAGCCGAGCGCGAATCCGGCAAAGCGAATCTGGGCCGTCTCGAAATAGCCGTACAGGCCTTCGCCCGCATCCCTGAGGCAGCGTTCGGCCGACTCGAAAAGTTCTTCGCAATGCAATTCGGCCTGCCGCGCCGCGCCGAGGCTGTAGGTGAAGAGGTCGGGACGAACGGCCCGGATGTCGAGGATCGGTTTCATCGATGGTGTGATCTGCCTGGGAAATGGAAGCGCGAGAGTGTGCGAACGAATCGGTGACGCGCTTGTAGGAATTGATTGCGTCGTGTCATCATCGCTTCGATCTGTCGCACGGGCGCCGCAAAGTGCAACCTGTTGCAAGAGATGTGGCGGCAAGACCGCTTTGGCAGGCGGCAAGATGGTGCCCGACGCCGCGCCCGTTAGACTTCAACGCTTTCCGCATCCACGTTTCCACCCACGTTTCCAATGGCCGATGCTTCCGCCGCGCGCGTTCGAGCAGTTTTCGAATTCAAGAGCGCCACGCTTCCGCTGATCGCGGTGATCCTCAAGACGGCCGACCTGCGCGTGTTGTCCGAAGCGCTGGACGTCCAACTGGCCGACTCCCCCGACTTCTTCGACCAGGAGCCGGTGGTCATCGACCTGTCGCAACTGCATGACGACGCGTCTGCCGACATCGATTTCCCGACGCTGCGCGACTTGCTTGCGCACCACCAGACCCAGCCGGTCGCCGTCCGAGGCGGCAACGACGCGCAGCACGCGGCAGCGCGAGCTGCCGGCCTCTCGGTCACGGCCATGCCGGTGGCGCCGAGCAAGCCAGCGGCGCAGCCCGCACCGGCGGCACCCACAGAGGCGCCGCAGTTCGTTCGCGAAGTCCCGGTGGCCGCCAACGGTACGCTGGTGATCGACAAGCCCTTGCGCTCCGGCCAGCAGATCTACGCCCGGGGCGGCGACGTGGTGGTGACGGAGATCGTCAGTTTCGGCGCCGAGGTGATTGCGGACGGCAACGTCCACGTCTACGCCCCGTTGCGTGGCAAGGCGATCGCGGGAGCACGCGGCAATGCGGCGGCGCGCATCTACACGACCTGCCTCGAAGCCCAGCTGGTCGCGATCGCAGGCATCTACCGGACATCGGAAGTGGCGCTGCCACCCGATGTGGCCGGCAAGCCCGCGAAGATCTCGCTGGACGGCAAGAAAATCGTCATGAACGCGATCTGATCAATCGACACGAACAATAGAAGGAACGGAATGGCAAAAATTGTGGTGGTGACATCCGGCAAGGGCGGCGTCGGCAAGACGACGACCAGCGCGAGCTTCGCCTCGGGTCTCGCACTGGCGGGCAAGAAGACGGCGGTGATCGATTTCGACGTCGGCTTGCGCAACCTCGACCTGATCATGGGCTGCGAACGCCGCGTGGTGTACGACCTGATCAACGTCATTCAGGGCGAAGCCAACCTGAGCCAGGCGCTGATCAAGGACAAGCAGTGCGAGAACTTGTTCGTCCTGGCCGCCTCGCAGACGCGCGACAAGGATGCGCTCACCCAGGAAGGCGTCGAGAAGATCCTGAAAGACCTCGACGAGCAGGGCTTCGACTTCATCGTCTGCGACTCGCCCGCGGGCATCGAGACCGGCGCGCTGATGGCGATGCATTTCGCCGACGAGGCCTTGATCGTGACCAACCCCGAGGTGTCGTCGGTGCGCGATTCGGATCGCATTTTGGGCATGCTGGCATCGAAGACCAAACGCGCCAAGGAAGGCGGCGAACCGATCAAGGAGCATCTGCTCATCACCCGCTACAACCCCAATCGCGTGGCAGGCGGTCAGATGCTCTCTTTGGATGACATCAAGGACATCCTGCGCATCAAGCTCATCGGCGTGATCCCGGAATCGGAAAGCGTGCTCCAGGCGTCCAACCAGGGCGTTCCCGCGATCCACGACAGCGAAACCGACGTGGCACAAGCGTACAGCGACGTGGTGGCGCGCTTTCTGGGCGAAGACAAGCCGATGCGCTTCATCGAGGCCGAGAAACCGAATTTCTTCAAGCGCTTCTTCGGGGGGAGGTAGATCATGTCCCTCTTCTCCTTCCTTCTGGGCGAAAAGAAGAAGACGGCCAATGTCGCCAAGGAA
>JAHJOG010000154.1 GCA_018820395.1 Gammaproteobacteria bacterium
CGAAAGCGCCGACGTCGACTTCGGCGATCTGCTCGACCACCTGGCGAGCGATGCGCGCACGCGTTCGATCCTGCTTTACGTCGAATCGATCGCGTCGCCGCGCAAGTTCATGTCGGCGGCGCGCGCGGCCGCGCGCAACAAGCCGGTGATCGTGGTGAAGGCGGGCCGCGCCGGTCACGGCATCCAGGCCGCGGCCTCGCACACCGGCGCACTGGCCGGCTCCGACATCGTCTACGACGCCGCCATCCGCCGCGCCGGCATGCTGCGCGTCGACACGCTGCAAGACCTGTTCATCGCTGCCGAGACGCTGGCCCGCTTCCGCGGAGACCGCAGCGACCGGCTCACGGTGCTCACCAACGGCGGCGGCGCCGGCGTGCTGGCGGCCGACGCGGCAGCCCGCGCAGGCGTGACGCTGGCCGAGCTCGACCCGGCGCTCACGGCGGCGCTCGACGCCGTGCTGCCGGCCACCTGGTCGCACGCCAACCCGATCGACATCATCGGCGACGCTCCGGTGGAGCGCTACACCGACGCGCTCGCCGCCTTGCTCGGCGACCGCTCGACGGGCGCCGTGCTGCTGGTGCATGCGCCGACGGCGATCGTGCGCAGCGACGACATCGCCCGGGCCTGCCTGCCGCTCGCACGCGCACACGGCAAGCGCTTCATGGCCTGCTGGCTCGGCGACGCGGCGGTGTCACAGGCGCGCGAGATCTTCGAAGAAGCCGGCATCGCGAACTACCAGACGCCGGAAGAAGCCGTGCGCGCCTTCGCCATGCTGCAGACCTACCGCTGCAACCAGGAGATCCTCACGCAGGCGCCCGGCCAGAGCGACAACCCGGCGGCCGACGTCGCCGCGGCACAGAGCCAGCTGGATGCGGCGCTGGCCCAGGGCCGCGAGTGGCTCGACGCGTCGGAGGTCCGGGCCGTGCTCGGAGCCTATGGCATTCCCACCGTACCGATCGCTTCGGCCGGCACGGCCGTCGCCGAGGTCCTCGCGGCTGCGGACGGCCTGGGCTACCCGGTGGCGCTCAAGATCGATTCGCCCGACATCACGCACAAGTCGGACGTGGGCGGCGTGCAGCTCGACCTGCCGGACAGTGCATCGCTCGCCCGCGCGGCCGAAGGCATGCTCAAGGCGGTCGGCGCCGCCCGGCCCGACGCGCGCATCCACGGGTTCACCGTGCAGCCCATGATTCACCGGCCGCAGGCGCAGGAACTCATCGTCGGCGCCGCCATCGACGGCGTCTTCGGGCCGGTGCTGCTCTTCGGCCAGGGCGGCACGGCCGTCGAGGTGAGCGCCGACCGGGCCGTCGCGCTGCCGCCGCTCAACCGCAGCCTGGCCGAGGAGCTGGTGTCGCGCACGCGCGTCTCGCGCCTGCTCGCGGGCTACCGCGACCACCCGCCCGCGTGCGTCGACGCGTTGTACGACGTGCTGATCGCGGTCGGCCAGATGCTCGCGGACCTGCCGCGGCTGGCCGAGCTGGACATCAACCCGTTGCTGGTCGACGACGCGGGCGTGCTCGCGCTGGACGCACGCATCCGCGTCGCCAGCGTGGCCGGGGCCGGCGCGGAGCGCTTCGCGATCCTTCCGTACCCTGCGCAGTGGGTGCGCCAGGCGACATGGAACGACCGCGCCATCACCATCCGGCCCGTGCGTCCTGAGGACGAGGCACAGCATCTGGCCTTCCTGCGGCTGCTCGACGAGGAAGACATCCGGATGCGCATCTTCCAGACGCGCCGCCAGTTGCCGCGCTCCGAACTGGCGCGCCTGGTGCAGATCGATTACGACCGCGAAATGGCCTTCATCGCCCAGGGCACCGACGCCGAGGGCCAGCCGGAGACGCTGGGCGTTTCGCGCACGGTGAGCGACCCCGACAACGTCGAGGCCGAATTCGCCGTGCTGATCCGCTCCGACCTCAAGGGCGAAGGGCTCGGGCGGCTGCTGATGGAGCAGCTGATCGAGCACGCCAGGCAAAAGGGCACCCAGCGAATCGTCGGCCTGGTGCTGCGCGAGAACACGGCCATGCTCAAGCTCGGTCAGGATTTGGGCTTCGTGGTGGAAGCGTCGCATGCCGACGGGCCCGGCGTGCGCAAGCTGGTCAAGGAACTGCGCCACGTTCAGGCGACACGAGACTGATGCAGGGTTGACGCAGCGCAAGGTGGGCGCGGCCCTGCAGCCGCACCATCCAGACCATGCCAGCGCCGCCCGCGCCGGCCCCTCGCCCTTCGGAAGGCCGGAGATGGGTGACAGGGCAACCGCTTCACCCGGCCGATGAGGAAACGACCATGTACTCGCACATTCTTGTGCCCATCGACGGCAGCGGCACGTCCGAACGAGGCCTCGAGGAGGCCATCCGCCTGGCCGGAGCGCTCCGCGCCCAACTGCGGCTGCTGCATGTGATCGACGGCTTTCCGATGCTGATGGACATGTCCGCCGTCGCGAGCTTCGACGCGACGATGCAGCACCTCCGCGATTTCGGCGCAGAGGTGTTGGCCAAGGCCGCGAAATCGGCGACCGCGGCCGACGTGGAAACCACGACGGTGGTGCGAGAGATCACCCGCGGCCGCATCGCCGACATCGTGCTCGACGAAGTGCGCACCGCCAAGTGCGACCTCATCGTGATGGGCACGCACGGCCGACGCGGCTTCAGCCGGCTCGCGCTCGGAAGCGATGCCGACCTGGTGGTGCGCGAGAGCCCGGTGCCCGTGCTGCTGGTGCGGCACGAGGAATAGGTTGCCCGGTGGGCGAGCGCTTCAAACGCTTCAGGCGTTTCGGGCGCTCTCGGCGCGGATCATCGACACCCAACGGTCCGCTACCCACGCCGGGTCGTAGGGCTGGTCGGTGACGACCTGCAGCGTGACGGCCTGCTCGTCGGCATGGAGCGGTTGGTGAAAGCCCAGCTGCCGTTCCAGCACGGCCACGTCGGCGTCCGACGCGTCGTCGGCGGCGGCATGGCGGGCCTGCACGCGGCGGCGCAGTTCGGCCACGGAGGCCGAGCAATCCAGGATCGTGAAAGGCACGCCCAGTTCAGTCGCGAGGCGGTGGAACGATTGGCGTTCGTCGCGCCGCAGAAAGGCGGCGTCCACGATCACGCGGTAACCCGCGTTGACCGCGATGCGCACGCCATCCGCAAGCCGCGCATAGGTGCGGGCCGTGGCTTCCGCGCCGTACAGACCGGCCTCCGCCTCGACCTCTGCGTCAGCGCCCCCGCGCTGCAACGCCTGCAAGCCGAAGAGCCGCTTTCGTTCGACGTCGGAGCGGATGCGGATCGCGCCGGTCCGCTCCACGAGTTCTGCCGCCACGCTCGACTTGCCCGACCCCGACAAGCCGTGCGTGATCATCAGCCCCGCGCTCTCCGCCCGGCACAGCGCTTCGGCGCAGCCGAGATAGTCCACCTGCGGCGCGCCATCGGCGGTGGCGTCGCTCTTTCGCAGACCCGCGACCAGCGCCCGCACCAACGCCCGATAGACCTCGTAGAAGCGCAGCACGGTGAGCCCTTCGTAGTCGCCGCTGGCCTGCAGGTAGCCGTCGAGCACACGGTGGGCCAGGTCGCCGCGGCCCCGTGCCCTCAGGTCCATCGTCAGAAAAGCCAGGTCGCTCATCACGTCGATCCAGCGCAGGGCCTCCTCGAATTCCACGCAGTCGAAAGCCATCGGCTCGCCCTGCCACAGCACCACATTGGCGAGGTGAAGATCGCCGTGGCCTTCGCGGATGGCGCCGGTGCGCTGCCGCAGCAGCCAGGCGGTGCCGAGGGCGCGCGCCTTGTCGTCGACCCAGGCTTCGACGGACTCCGGCAACCCGCCCGGACGCGCGCTGCGCAGTGCGTCGAGTACCGCGAGCACCGCGCCGTTCACCTGCTCGGGGGCCCCCCAGGCCGACAAGGGCGGCGCCACACAAGCCTGCCCGTGAAAGCGGGCCAGCCGGTGGGCGAGCGCATCGAGTTGCGCCGGCTGAATCCGGCCCGACGACACGCGCTCAGAAAGCAGGTCGGACTGCGGAAAGCGCTGCATGCGAACCACGTGGTCGATCGCTTCGCCCTCGCGATTGCCTTCGCTGTCGCCGTCACGCTTGTTAGAACCCGGGCCGCGCGCGTCGCCGTCTTCGATCCAGGGGTCGTCGACGGAGCCGCGCACCGCGACGACGCCGAGGTAGAGCGGCGCGGCCAGTCGCTGGTTGAGGCGGACTTCCTCCTCGCAGAAGTGCTTGCGTGCGGCCGGCGTCGAAAAGTCGACGAACGAGAACCGCACCGGCTTCTTGAGCTTGTAGGCCCGTTCGCCGCACAGCAGGATCCAGGAGATGTGCGTCTCCATGCGTTCTACGGGTTCGCCGAGGTCACGCTGGAGCCGCTCGGCGAGCGCGTCGACCAGAAGGTGCGCCGGCCCGGGCGGGCGTCGCTGCGATGGCTCTGGAGGCTGCGGTGGACTTTCCATCCGCACAGTCTGCGCGAAAGCGCAAGACCATGGTTGCGACAAACGCAACCGCCGCAGGCACACGCGCAACGCCGCCAATCTTGACGACGCGCAATGATCCGGCAAGCGCCTATCCATAGACTCGAAGCCGAACTTCAACTGCAATCAGGAGATACGCATGCAAGCCAATGTCGGAACGATGGATCGCGTCTTGCGAGTGGTGCTGGGCGTGTTGTTGATCGGGCTCGCCGCCACCCAGGTCATCGGCCTGTGGGGTTACATCGGCGTCGTGCCGCTCGTCACCGGGCTCTTCCGCTTCTGCCCGGCGTACTCCCTCTTCGGGTTCAACACCTGTCCGATGAAGAAGAGCCAGGCACCTTCGCCCTGATCCCTTCGGCTCCGGTCAGCTGCACCACAGCGCGACCTGGTGCGCGAGATCGGTCCAGATCGCCTGCACGGACACGAGCGCCAGCGCGGCGCCGGCGAATCGCGTGCCCCAGTCGCGCCGGAACGTGCCGATGCCCGCGCCGAGCCGGAGCAAGAGCCACGGCGCCAGCACCAGCGACACCGCGCTGCCGGCAGCGAAAAGCGCCATCACCACGGCCCCCTGAAGCCCGTCGTTTGCCAGCGATGCGAGCATCAACGCCGAATAGAGCAGCCCGCAAGGCATGAGGACCCACAGGCTGCCAGCAGCCAGGATGCCGGCCGACGTGCCCCGCCCCGTTCGCAGGCGGTTCACGACCGACCGGCCGAGCCCGCTCGCCCACAGCGGCTGCCGCCCGAGCACCGCCAGCATCACGCCCCAGGCGAAGACGAAGACGTGCAGCAGCGTCCAGAGCGGACGCAGCGCCGCCACGTGCTCACCCGCTGCGCCGAGTTGCTGGACAGCGGTGGCGGCGATGGCGCCGCCGAGGGCATAGCTGGCGACGCGCCCGGCATGGAACGCCAGCGTCCCGGGCTCCGCAGCGGTCCAGCGCAGCGCCGCGGCGGGCCGCGGCCCGCGCACGGGCACTGCGCGGCCGACGCTCGACAAGCTCGCGCAGGCGGCACCGCACATGGCCACGCAATGCGGGCCGCCGGCCAGGCCCATCAGCAGCGCGGTGCCTGCAAGCGCGAGTTGCATGGTCAGACAATGCGAGAGAAACGGGCACGGCTTCGGTCGGCTTGCAGGTAGCGGTCGAACACCATCGCGACGGCGCGCACCAGGTACCAGCCCATGGGCGTGACTTCGAGGTCATGGTCGGTCAGGCGCACGAGGCCTTGCGCCGCGAGCGTGCCGAGCTTGACGAACTCGGGTGCGAAGTAGCGCCTGAAATCGACCAGGTGGGTGGAGCCCATCGTCTCGAAGTCCACCCTGCCCTGGCACATGATCGCCATGATCACGGCGCGGCGCAGCACGTCGTCGCGCTGCAGCGCCAGGCCGCGCTCCACGGGCAGGCACCCGCGGTCGAGGTGGTCGTAGTAGTCCGCCAAAGTCTTCGCGTTCTGGCTGTAGGTGGCGCCCATGCGGCCGATGGCGGAAACGCCGAGCGCGATCAGGTCGCCGTCGGCCTGGGTGTCGTAGCCCTGGAAGCTGCGGTACAGCCGGCCCTGGCGCCGGGCCACAGCGAGTGCGTCGTCGGGCAATGCGAAATGGTCCATGCCGACATGGATGTAACCCGCATCGGTCAGCGCCGCGATGGAACGCGACAGCATGCGGATCTTGGCCATCGGCTCCGGCAGCTCGTCCGCCGAGATGCGCCGCTGCGGCTTGAAGCGCTCGGGAAGGTGCGCGTACGAATAGAGCGCGATGCGGTCGGGCCGCAGCCTGCACACCTGCTCCAGCGTGCGGTCGAAAGACGACACGGTCTGCCGCGGCAGGCCGTAGATGAGGTCGATGTTGGTCGAGCGAAAGCCGATGCGGCGCGCAGCCGCCACGCGGTCGAACACCTGGTGCGCGGGCTGGATGCGATGCACCGCGAGCTGCACGTCGGCATCGAAGTCCTGCACGCCGAAGCTCAGGCGGTTGAAGCCCATCGCGGCGAGCCGCTCGAGCCGCCGCTCGTCGACGGTTCGCGGGTCGATCTCGATCGAGTATTCGCCGTCGGCCGCCAGCGCGAAGTTGCTGCGCAGCATCGACATCAGCTCGGCCAGTCCGGCGTCGTCGATGAAGGTGGGCGTGCCGCCGCCGAGGTGCACCTGGTTCACCGCAGCCCCGGCACCGAGGCAGGCGAGCTGGAGCTCCATCTCGCGGCCCAGATAGTCGATGTAGCGGCGCCCCTGCGACTTGTGCCGCGTGACGACCTTGTTGCAGGCGCAGTAGTAGCAGATCGACTCGCAGAACGGAATGTGCACGTAGACCGCGAGCGGCCGCTTCATTGCGCCCATGGCGCGCCGCTGGCGCAGGGCCTGCGCAAGATCGTCGCCGCCGAAGGCCTCGACGAAGCGATCGGCGGTCGGGTAGGAGGTGTAGCGCGGGCCGGCCTGCTCGAAGCGCCGCAGCACCGCCGGCGATGGCGGCGCCAGCACATCCTGGCTCGGTTCGGCGGGTGAAGACATTTCGGATTGCGGGCAGGCGGACATGGCCCACTATGCAGCGTCGCCCACCCGCGATCGTTGATATTCGTCAAGCGTCATGCGGGTGGCCGCGCGCAAGATCCGGCAAAACTTCGCACACCACGATGATTCGCCAAAACATCCAGATCGCCTGTTCCAGCTGCAGCCTGCGCGAGTTGTGCATGCCCGTGGGCCTTGATGCCGACGAGCTTCAGCGCATCGACCGCATCGTCGGCTCGCGGCAAAAGGTGAAGCGCAAGGAATCGATCTTCCAGAACGGCGAGCGATTCACGTCGCTGTATGCCATTCGCACCGGCATGTTCAAGACGCGGTTGGTCAGCGAAGACGGCCGCGACCAGGTCACCGGCTTCCAGATGGCCGGAGAGATCCTGGGCCTCGACGGCATCGTCAACAGCCGCCACACCTGCGACGCGGTGGCGCTGGAGGACTCGGAAGTCTGCGTCATGCCCTTTGACCGGGTGGAGGCGCTGTCGCGAGAAATCACGTCGCTGCAGCGCCATGTGCACCGGATCATGAGCCGCGAGATCGTGCGCGAGCACGGGGTGATGCTGCTGCTCGGCAGCATGCGCGCCGAAGAGCGGCTGGCGGCGTTTCTGCTGAACCTCGTCCAGCGCCTGCATGCGCGCGGCTTTTCGCGTTCGGAGCTGGTGCTGCGCATGACGCGCGAGGAAATCGGCAGCTATCTCGGGCTCAAGCTCGAAACGGTGAGCCGCACGCTGTCGAAGTTCGCCGACGACGGCATCGTCGAAGTGCAGCACCGCAACGTGCGCATCGTGGACGCCGAGGCGCTGCGCAGCCTGGTCAATCCATCGGCGGCCTGAGTTCAGGCTCTGGCCGCGCGGCCAGCAACAGGGTCAGCATGCTCGACGCCGTGGCCAGCCCCCAGAACAGAAAGAACCCGATCGTGTAGGCCGCCTGGCGCGAGATGCCGATGGGCTCGCCGCGCCAGTGCAGATCCCCCGGATCGATCAACCCGAAGAAGAGCAGCTCGGCCACGCAGGCCAGGAGGAAGGCCGGCCACAAGGACCACATCCAGCGGAAGGAAATGGCCGACATGTCAGTTCCTCGGCGGCGGCAGGTCCTTGCCGGGCGTGGCCGCATGGTTGCGCCCGAAGAGCGCAGGCAGCAGTTTCTTGTCGATCACGTCGCGCTGGGCGCTGGCGCCCTGGCGCGTTTCGGTTTCGTACACCGGGTCGGGTGTGCGGATCGCCAGCCACAGCGTGACGAAGCTCGCGACCACGACGATGGCCGGACCGGCGATGACCATCCACAGCATCGCGTGCCGCCACCACGGTTCATTCGGCGGGATCAGTTCGGCTTGGGTCATGGCATCTCCTCTCGTTGTCTCATCGGGGGACCAGGAAGCGGGCCTTTTCCGCGACCCGGGCGTCGCCTTCTTCGGCGCGCACGTCGAACCAGACGGTGTGGGAGCCGGCCGGCGCGCTGCCGAATGGCATCTGCAGCCGCACGGCCACCCAGCGCGACTCCGCCGGGCCGACCTCGATGGGGCCGGACTGTGCGGCATGCAGGCCGGGCAGGCCACGGGCCTCGACGATGTAGCGCTGCGGGCGCTCGGTCGCGTTCATGATCTGCAGACGAAACACGTTCTCGACCTCGCCGCCCTCGGCGATGCGGGCGAGCGAACCGCGGTCGCGCACCACGTCGACCTTGAGCGGCGTGCGCACCACGAGGCTCGTGAGAACGCCGATGCAGATCGCGAGCAGCAACGCCGTGTAGAGCAGCACCCGCGGACGCAGCACGCGGCGCAGGGTCTGGCGCGGCGTCCAGTGGCCGGCCATGCCGTTCTGCGTGGCATAGCGGATCAGCCCGCGCGGCGTGGCCATCTTGTCCATGACGGTGTTGCACGCGTCGACGCACAGGCCGCAGCCGATGCACTCGTACTGCAGCCCCTGGCGGATGTCGATGCCGGTCGGGCAGACCTGCACGCACAGATTGCAATCGATGCAGTCGCCCAGGCCCTGGGCACGCGCATCGGTGCCCTTGGCATGAACGCCGCGCGGCTCACCGCGCTCCGTGTCGTAGCTGACGATGAGCGTGTCGCGGTCGAACATCGCGCTCTGGAAGCGCGCGTAGGGACACATGTACTTGCAGACCTGCTCGCGCATGAAGCCCGCGTTGCCATAGGTCGCGAAGCCGTAGAAGAGTGCCCAGAACACCTCCCACGAGCCCATGCGGGTCTGCAGGAACTCGAGTCCGAGCTCGCGGATGGGCGTGAAGTAGCCGACAAAGGTGAAGCCGGTCCACAGTGCAATGCACAGCCACACGACGTGCTTGAACCATTTCTTGACCAGTTTCTCTGCCGAGAACTCGTCCTGGTCGAGCCGCATGCGCGCGGTGCGGCTGCCTTCGATCTTCTGCTCGACCCACATGAAGATCTCGGAGTAGACGGTCTGCGGGCACGCGTAGCCGCACCAGAGCCGGCCTGCGACCGCCGTGAAGAGGAAGAGTGACAGCGCCGACATGATCAGAAGGCCTGTCAGGTAGATCAGGTCCTGCGGATAGAGCACCAGGCCCAGCAGATAGAAGCGCCGCGAGGCCAGATCGAACA
>JAHJOG010000155.1 GCA_018820395.1 Gammaproteobacteria bacterium
CGCCGACGTGCTCAACGGCATCGAGGCGACGCGTCAGATCACGTCCACCTGGCCGGAGATCCGCGTGCTGGCGCTCTCGCGCCACCAGGAGCGCCGCTTCGTAGCGGCGGATGCGTTCGATGCAGGCCTCGGGCGTTCCCCAGAGGTTCTCGTCGAGCACGTCCTGCGGCGTCGGCGGGACCGCAAAGCGGTGCTCGCGTTCTTTCGCATACAGCACGCTCCAGCGTTCGACCTCGGGCTGCGGCAAGCCGGCGAGCGACACGGTCGAGATCGCCATCGGCAGCCGGCGCCCACCACGCCGGCGGGTCATGTCCTCGATCCATTCGGCGATGATCTCGGGCGGCTTGGAGTAGGTCAGCCAGACGTCGCCGATGTCGGCGGCGAGGCGTCGCGTGGCCTCCGAATCGCCCGGTACCCAAATCGGGATGTGCGGTTTCTGCACCGGCTTGGGTTCGAGATACGCGTCCTTGAGCGTGTTGAAGCGGCCGACGTAGTCGACCTCGTCTCTCGTCCAGAGCGCCTTGGCGATTTCGAGCGCCTCGCGCAGCCGCTCGACCCGGGTGTCGTGGTCATCGAAGGGCAAGCCATAGGAAGACGTCTCGTGCTTGAACCAGGCCGAGCCGAGCGAATAGATCAGGCGCCCGCCCGAAACCACGTCGAGCGTGGCCGCCATCTTCGCGAGCACGGCCGGGTTGCGAAGCGAGTTGTTGAAGGTGTGCCCCGCGAGTCGGATCCGGCTCGTCAGCACCGCGAGCGCCGATAGAACGGTCCAACACTCGAGCATCGGCGTCTTCTTCTGCATGTGGGCGTTGATCACGTGGTCCGGCAGCCACGCGCTGTCGAAGCCGAGCGCCTCGGCTTCGAGCGTCATCACCTTGGCGTAGTCGAATCCCGCGCCCGGCGCACCCATTTCTCCCTGAACCGCCAGCCTGACTCCGAATTTCATGATGACTCCTTTTTCATGACGGATGCAGCACGAGCAACAGCCCGCAGCCTGCGATGACCCACAGCACGACGCGATTGAAGGTCGGGGTGTCGAATCGCGCGAAGAGGCGCAAGCCGAGCCATCCTCCGACCACCACGAAAGGCAGTCCCAGCAGGATGGCGCCACCGGCGGCGGCGTCGATACCGACGAGGCCACCGATCCACGCCATGCTGAGGAAGTTCGCGAAGAGGATGTACGACTGAAGGAGCGCGCGCTGGCTGCGCTTGTCCCAGTTGCGCAAGCCGCACCAAAGCGCCGGCAGGAATCCGGAAAGACCGCCGAGCCCGCCGAAGACGCCACCCAGGAAGCCGACGAACACGTCGCCCGTCCGTGCCAGGACCGGGGACAGCTGCAACTGCGCGGAGGGGCGGCAGACCAGGCGATAGCTGCCGTAGCCGAGCAGCAAGACGCCGATCCAGAGGCGTATCGCTGGAGCAGGCAGCGTGGCGAGCGCGTACGCACCCAACGGCACCCCGCCGAAGCAGCCGACGGCGAACGGGGCCAGGCGCCGCAAGTCGATGTCGCGCCAAAACACCGGCAGGTAACCGAGGTTCAGAACCGTCGTGAAGACGACCGCCAGCACCGCCACCAGGCGCGGTTCGAGCGTCAGACTCCACATGGCGGTCGCAGCGAGCGCAAAGCCGAACCCGGTCGCGCCCGAGATGATCCCGGCGATGAGCGCACCCAGCGTCAGCGACAAGCTTGCGATCATCGCGACGCATGCCGGGACACGGCCCGGATGAAAGAGATTGCAGGATTCATTGGAGACGACGCTTGCGAATGCATGCAGTCTAGGAACAGCGTCTCGCGCCGTTGGCGCGCCGACTGCTGCGGACCGGCGCATCGGCCGGTTGAATGCGTGGACGGCCGTCGGTCAGGTCCGGCTCCCGAGCATGCTCAGGTAGGCGTGCCGGGACGAGTCGACCAGTCGCACGCGCGCATCCACCGCAACGTCCTTGTGGGTGTACGCCACGCGCTGGATCCGCAGCAGCGGCGCGCCAGGCGCGACGCCGAGCAGGCGCGCCTCTCGCGGGCCTGCGATGACGGCGCTGATGAGCTCGTCGGTGCGCACCACCGTGATGCCGAAGCGTTCCTGGAAGAGGCCGTAGATCGTGCCCGAGCGGCGCTTGAAAACCTGGTCGCCGAGTTCGCCGAAGAGATGCGCCGGCAAGCGAATCCGGTCGTAGATGGTGGGCCGCCCCTGCAGTGACAGGAGCGCCTCGATGTCGATCACCGGGGCACGCGGACTGAGCTTGAGCAGCGCCGCGGTGCTGCGGTCGGCGCGGCCGCGCTTCATGCCGATCAGCGACACCGTCGGAAGCTCCTTCTGGCCGCCGGCATCGACGATGCGAAAGAACACGTTGAGCATGTAGTCGCGCGTATGACTCACGACAAAGGTGCCGCGTCCCTGCTCGCGCACCAGGATGTTTTCGGACTCGAGTTCGGCGACGGCCTTGCGCACCGTGCCGATGCTGACACCGAAGCGCTCGGCGAGCTGCGGCTCGCTGGCGATCTTCTGGCCGTGTTTCCACTTGCCAGAGCGCAGCGCTTCGGTGATCTGTTGCTTGACGTCGCGGTACAGCGTTTCGCGCTGGTTCATCGCTTCTCCACTCGGGGATTTCCCGCAGGAGATAATAAAGTCATGTGCATGAGTGGTGTCGGGACACCAGTCTTGCCTGACCTAAGTGCTTGATTTTTCAGAGAGCGCGCTGGCGCGGCGCAAACCACTGCGATCCGTCGCCAGCCTCTAGACTGGGTGTTTTCACCAGTGATGCGAACATGAAAACCAAGACCCTGGTCACCGGTGTGATCGGTGCCGATACCCACATCGTCGGTAACCGCATCCTTTCCATGGCGCTCGAAAAGGCCGGCTACAAGGTCGTTGCACTGGGCGCGCTGACGCCGGCCGGGGACTTCGTCAAGGCTGCAATCGAGACCGCGGCCGACGCGATCATGGTGTCCTCCCTCTATGGCCAGGGCGAGATCGACTGCCGTGGTTTTCGCGACCTCTGCGTCGAAGCCGGGCTGGAGGAGATCCTGATCTACCTGGGCGGCAATCTGGTGGTGGGAAAGCAGCCTTGGCGCGACGTCGAGCAGCGCTTCCTCGGCATGGGATTCGACCGAGCGTTCCCGCCCGGCACGCGCATCGAGGACGTGCTTGCCACCCTCGCTGCCGACTTCGCCGCCCGCGAGCGTGGCGAACGAGTCGACGCCGCGTTGCCGACGCCGTGGGCGTCGCGCCAGGGCGTCGAGACATGATGCGGCGCGGCAGCTGCACGAAGGGATGTCGATGAACTGGGCACTGCTTGTCGACTTCGGCAGCACCTGGACAAAGGTGCGAGCGGTCGATCTCGACGAGGCCCGGGTCGTCGCCAGCTCGCAAGGCCCCTCCACGGTCACGACTGACGTGACCGTCGGTCTCGAACAGGCGCTGGCCCGCCTGCACGCCAAGCTCGGCCACGTGCCGCACTATCGTGCGCGGCTCGGGTCATCGAGCGCCGCCGGGGGTCTGCGGATGGTCACCGCCGGATTGGTGCGCGAGCTCACCGCAGAGGCCGCGCGGCAGGCCGCGCTCGGCGCCGGCGCGCGCCTCGTCGGCAGCTATGCGTATCGCTTGACGCGGGCCGACGTCCGCGAGATCGAAGCTTGCAGCCCCGACATCCTGCTGCTGTGCGGAGGCACCGACGGCGGCAACCGCGACATCATCGTCCACAACGCGAGCGCCCTCGCGGCGAGCGCCTACGCCGGCCCCGTGATCGTGGCCGGCAACCGCGACGCCGCCCACGAAGTCGCC